>JAGAAU010000134.1 GCA_017615135.1 Bacteroidales bacterium
ACCATAGATGGCACCATTTACAGTGGCATTGTTGCTACTATAGTTGACGTTGGACTCAAAGACGTCACACGGTGGCAGGATCTGCGTACCGAAGGCACCACCGAAGATGTTCTGAATATTGATGGTAGACCCTGAAGGCACATTCACCACGGTGCGGGCTGTTACGCCCTCGTTGTAGCTGCCACCGTAGGCAGAACCAATCGTTCCGCGTGTCAGGTCTATGATGGCAGAGAGCTGGTCGGGATCAAAAGAACTGTCAAAAGTCGCTGAGGGAGTAAAGTTCATACCCAGACCATTGTAGCTGCCGGCACCGAAGACCTCGGTGGTAGCAAACTCCGTAATCTTTTTGGGGATGTCAATGAGTACGTAACTGCGGTTCTGCGACTTGTCACCTTCGCGGCCACGCGGGTAGCCTGTTCCGCCACCGAAGCGTCCAACGCCACTTCCGGACGTTTACACTCCACAACCGCAAGAGCTTTGGCCGCACGGTCGTAGATTACGACATCTGCCCTGTAGCGCTTCTGCCCGTAGGTGAAACCCACTTCGCTCTGCATCAGCCCCGCCGGCACACGGGCAGTTTCCGCAAGGACGGAAATAAACCACTGGCGCACCCTCTCCTCGGGGGTGTCCGGCACATATTTCTTTCTCAGCGGATCCAGCAGCATAACTGCAAAGATAGGCTTTTTTGTTTTTGTAAAAAACTTTACTTTTGCACTTTCACAAGGAACTATGACAGTATCTATAAAACAGAGTACCGGCCGGCTTGAAGAGATGATGGCGGCACTGAAAGACTACGTTTTTCCCGAATACGCAGATTTGCGCGAAGAGATAGCCCGCAAACGCATCCACGGCTGCCTCTGCGAGGTGGCTTCCAGGGAAATCGCCGACTCCTTTGCCGAGCAACTGCCCGAACTGCGCAGGATGATAGGCCTCGACGTTCAGGCCATAGCCGATACGGACCCTGCAGCCTCCGGGATTCAGGAAATAATATACTGTTATCCGGCCGTAACCGCTATGCTGCATTACCGCAGCGCCCACACCCTCCACGAGCTTGGATTGCCGGTAATCCCCAGGATGCTGACCGAAATGGCCCACAGCGCCACCGGCATAGACATACACCCAGCAGCGGTAATCGGCGAGAGCTTCGCTATAGATCACGGCACCGGAATAGTGATAGGAGAAACCGCAATAATTGGCAAGGGAGTAACTCTTTATCAGGGAGTTACGCTGGGAGCCAGAAGTTTCCGCTACGACTCTGAGGGGCGCCCTGTCAACGCTCCCAGGCACCCTATACTCGGCGACGGCGTAACCGTATATTCAAACGCCTCCATACTCGGGCGTGTTCACATTGGCGATGGAGCGGTAATAGGCGGCAACGTATGGCTTACCCGTTCAGTGCCTCCGGGAGCCCGTGTGCTTCAAGGCAGAGCGCTTGAAAATTTCAGCGACGGAGCCGGAATATGATTTTTTTGGAAGTTTAAAAATTAGCTTGTATATTTGCAGCCCCTTTCGGGCGCATAGCTCAGTTGGTTCAGAGCATCTGCCTTACAAGCAGAGGGTCGGCGGTTCGAATCCGTCTGCGCCCACTCCACTTTCCTTTCTGGAAATTCCCTCCAAAAATCTTGTAAAAAATCAAAACAGATTCTATATTCGCGGAATATGGAAATTTATCTGATTATACTGTCTGCGCTGCTTTTGGCAGGATGCATCTGGGCGTTTGCATTCGCGCTGCCCAAGGCCCGCAAAAGCGCGAGGGAAGCGGAACAGGCCGCCTCGGAACTTCGCACGCAGCTTGCCACCAAAGAAGCCGAACTGCGCAGCAGCGAAATGCTCAGGGAGGAACTCCGCAAAGAATACGACCGCAACCTGAAGGAGATGAAGGAGAACCAGGCAAAGACACTGGAGGCCACCAAGGCACAGCTCACCCTGGAGAACGACAAAATCCTGAAAGAACGCGAAGCCACCCTTAAGAGAGAAGCCGAAGAGACCATGAAAAACATCACCGGCGGCCTCAACAAGGATATAAAAGAGATGAAGGAGGCCTTCGAAGCACAGAAAAAGGTGCATACGGAAGAGAGCAGTTCCATCAAGACGAAATTCGAAGAGACCGTAAAAAACCTCAGACAGCAGGCTGAATCCATAGGCAGCCAGGCTACAGACCTCGCCAATGCCCTGAAAGGCAAAAACAAGATGCAGGGAATTTTCGGGGAAACCATGCTGGAGAACATACTCCTTGCCGAGAACCTGCAAAAAGGCCGCGATTACGACACCGAATTCTGGCTGCGCGACAAGAAAGGCAACCTTATCCATAACGAAGACACCGGCAAAACAATGAGACCGGACTTCGCCCTGCATTTTCCGGACGGCACAGACATCATTATCGACTCGAAGGTATCCCTCACCGCCCTTGCGGACTATTTTGCCGCAGAAACTGACGAAGAACGGGAAGAAGCCTCCCAGAGAAACCTCAAATCCGTACTCGACCATGTGGCCGAGCTGAACGATAAAGAATACCAGAAGTACCTGCAGGGGCGCAAAACCCTGGACTACGTACTGATGTTCATCCCCAATTACGGGGCATATCAGCTGGCAAAACTGGCCGATCCCGACATTTTCTCCAAAGCCTTCAAGCGCAACGTGCTGATAACTACGGAAGAAACCCTGATCCCCTTTCTCCGGCTTATCCGCAGCGCGTGGGTTCAGAAAGAAACCCTTCAGAACATAAACGCCATAACAGAAGCCGCCCGCAAGATGCTGGACAGGGTGGCCACGTTCAGTGCCGCCAGCGCAACCGTAGAAGACCAGTTCAGGCGCGTATTGAAGGGCCTGGAAGAAAATAACCAACGCCTGGTAAGCGGCAGACAAAGCATAGCAAAGGCAGCCAGGGAGGTTATCCAGCTGGGCGTTTCCGCTTCTGCAGGCAAAACCCTGCCCGAACCGGCGGAACTCCCGGGCACGGAAGACAGCGTAGAAGAGTAAAGGCAGCGGATGGCAGAAGGATACAAATACACTCTGGTCAAGCTCGTCAAGGACTGGACACTCATCATTGCAATTTCCGCAGGAATTGGAGGATACCTGCTGTATCACGGCATTCCTGTTCTTCATCCCGCCGGTCCCGTACTGGAAAGGACGGTGAAACTGCTTCAGCCCCTGCTGCTCTTTCTGATGCTGTTCCTCAGTTTCTGCAAGATAGAGCCGCAACAGTTGAGACCGCACAGATGGCAGGTCTGGCTTCTGATTCTGCAGGTGGGAATGTTCGGCATTTTCGCGCTCACTTTGGGCTGGGCGCTTAAACACGAAGGCTTTGCGGTGGCCGGCTTCATCCTCAGGTGGAAGATAGTCCTGGAGGCCATAATGCTCGTACTCATCTGCCC
>JAGAAU010000135.1 GCA_017615135.1 Bacteroidales bacterium
GTCTGCAGAAAAGCCCAACCTTCTGCAGAAGAGCACAGACCGCATCTACCTTGAAAGCAAATTCGCCTATAAGACCAGCAAGGACAGCAAATGGGACTATACCGCCGGGCTGGACTTCAAGAGCCAGTTCTCCAACACCTGGGGCAAATACGTAAAGGACGACGATTCCGGTAAATGGTCTGTGAGCGACCTGAAATCCTCCATCTTCTCGCCCGCTTATTTAAATCTGGCCCTCGGTATGCAGTGGACCCCCAACGAGTGGTTCAACATCAACCTAGCCCCCCTCACCGGAAGCATGGTCATCTGTATGGAGGAGAGCCTGCGCAAGACATACGGCATGAAGCTGATGGACGACGAGCTATCCTATCACCCCGTGCTGTTCCAGTTCGGTGCTCAGATTAAGGCCAATGCAAAAGCGGTCATCAACGACAAGTTCACCGCAGAAACGCAGCTGGTACTGTTCTACGACTACATCAACCAGCCTCTCTACAAGGGATTCCCCATAAGGGTAAACTGGGACAACAAGATTAGCTGGAACATTTCCAAGCTCTTCAAGATTGGTCTGAGCACCTGGCTGATTTACGACCCCTTCATCAGTTTCGAGGGTGTTGAAGGCAACTTTGGCAAGGTTCAGTTCAAGGAGTTCCTCTCCATAAACTTCACTTATTCCATCGCCAACAAGAAATGATACTGCTTGCGGTTAGCGGCGGCATAGATTCCATGTATCTTATGCACATGGCCCCGAGACTCTTCCCCGGGGCTTCTTTTGCCGCAGCTCACTGCAATTTCCGCCTCCGGGGTGAAGAAAGCGACGGAGACGAAGCCTTCGTTCGGGAAGCCTGTGCTGAAAAAGGCCTCCCCTGCTTTGTCAAACGCTTCGACACGGCCGCAAAGGCAGCCGGAGAGGGAATCTCGATAGAAATGTCAGCCAGGGAACTGCGGTATGGATGGTTTGCAGAATTATGCAGAGGCAGCGCAGAGGAACTGGCCCGCAGCGGCATTACAGGCTTCGAGGCTGTGGCCGTGGCGCATAATGCGAACGACAATGCCGAGACTCTGCTGCTCAATCTGCTTCGCGGCTGCGGCATACGCGGGCTGTGCGGGATGAAGGAAGCAGGAAACATTCCCGGTGCACCCGATATCCCCCTGCTGAGACCTATGCTGGGAATCTCCCGGGCAGAAATCAGCGCGCACATGCAGGCCAACGGGCTTCAGTGGAGGGAAGACAGCACCAACGCCGTGAACGACTGCAAACGCAATATTATCCGGAATGAACTTTTCCCACTGCTCGAGAGTATAAATCCGGCATTTCTGCGCACTGTCGGGCAGGATATCGTGCATTTTTCCGCAGGGAACGCAATTTTAGAGGATTACGCCGCAGGCTTCTTCGGCACTGCCGGCGACATACGCACGGACGGGCTAAAAATCGACGACCTGCTCTCTCGGCGGCATTGGAAGTTCCTGCTGTGGTATGCTCTGGAGCCGTTCGGATTCAGCGGCCCCACCATGGAAAAACTCACCGCACTGCTGGAACGCTATGCATCGGAACCGAGGGGAACGGTCACCATAGGCGGAAAGACCTTCGAATCGCCGGATTGGACGCTGCAAATTCATAAAGGCAAACTCATTCTAAATACAAGATAATGTCAAGGACAGTCATCAGTCTGATCTTTCTTCTCGTGCTCTCCTTTGCCGGCTACGGCCGCGTGAGGTACGACACTACGTACATCCAGAGACCGCCAAACAGCTGGGTGCTCAGGACCCGCACAGAAGTTGGCATGGGTTCAATCAGGTCCGCTTTCTCCAATGGGGAAAATAATTACAACCTGGAGTTCACGGGCAACACAAAGTTGCGTCAGCACATCGGCTTCGGCTACGGCAGGTTCATCCTGGGCTTCGGTATCAACCTCAGCGGGAAAAAGGTCGGCTGGGATACTGCCATCAAGTTTTTAGGCAATCGATTCGGCCTGGAACTGGCATTTTCCGAGCTGAACGCAGGTGCGGGCCATCTGAACTTAAACGACACAAACTACCCTATCCCGGAGAACGGCAGATTTAAGCAGATGTCTCTGACGATGCGCACCTATACGGCATTCAACGGCAAGAAATTCTCTATGCCGGCAGTGCTGACTCAAAAGTTCCGGCAGAAGAAAAGTGCCGGCAGCGGACTGTTCACCACAGCCCTTACAACTTTATGGCTGCTACGCAAGGACGGGACCGACGCCACTATGCCGCTGACTATGGAGCACATAGGTTTTGCAGGCCTGGGAGGCGGATACGGATATAACTGGGTACCGTCTAAAAAATGGCTGCTGCATCTTTCGGCAACTGAGAATGTAGGTGTGCCCTGGCAGTTGTTCGAAACGAGCAGTGGGAATTTCGATGCGCCCATCAAAGTTCCGGCCTTCCTGACAACCGGCCGCGCATGCGTTTTCTTCTATCCCGGCCGCTGGTATTTCGGGCTTTCGGCAACTACGGAGTACTACATCTCCCCGGCGCCCAAGAATTCAGTTTTCAAAACCGAAATGCTGGATATCCGAGCACTTGCCACCATCGGAGTGCACTTCTGATCCAATCAGATTTGGAAGTTTGAAAATTAATACATACCTTTGCCGTCCCAACACCGCGGGATAGAGCAGTTGGTAGCTCGTCGGGCTCATAACCCGGAGGTCGGAGGTTCGAGTCCTCCTCCCGCTACTACAGCCGGAAAGTCGAAAGATTTTCCGGCTTTTTCTTTTTCCCCGTTTTCGTAAGTTCCATTTTCCCATAACAACGATAATTTTTATCGTAAGCGATATTTTTGACAAATGCTAAAAATAGTGTATCTTTATCGTAGGAATACCTGCGTTGATGTGGTGGGTGGCGCTGCTCATTTTCATTGCCGTAGTCACGCTGATGACGCTTCAGGTCCGTTCGGAAGAGAAGCGGCTGGAAGCTGATTTCGGGCAGGAGTATCTGGACTATA
>JAGAAU010000136.1 GCA_017615135.1 Bacteroidales bacterium
TCCAACTGGATACTCTTCGATTTTGCCGTAGCCGCCAGACAGGAGGGGTTCATGGATTCCGAAGACGGACTTAGCTTCAGCGTTAACGATTTCCGCACATTCACCAACGACCAGGGCCTGATTACCAGGGACAGGAAAATTAAAAAAGACGCTTTCTACCTTTACAAGTCCTGGTGGAACAAGGCGGAAGAGACCGTTTATATAAGCTCCCGCAGATTGAAATACCGTCCGGCCGGACAGGAGTTCATCCTGACCGTCTATTCCAATGCCCCTTCCCTGAAAATATACTGCAACGGCAAGGAAGTAGCGGACGTTTCTGAAACCGGAGAATCTACCGGAGTGGTATGGAAAATTCCCGTACGCATGGGCGACGGCCCCACAACCTTCAAAGCGGTATCTCCCAGCGGCACTGCCGACAAGGTTAAATATTTGACTATTTAATTCCTAAATAACTTTTATTATGAAAAAAATCCTTTATCTTTTTGCGATCCTTCCCCTCTTCGCATCCTGTAATCTGGAAAACCTTTTTGGCGATGCATTCGACGAAATGACAAAAGTCTCGCCCACTATTAAAGGTTATGAATACACAGTACAGTCCTCTGACCTGTCCGACGCAAATGCGGAAAAATACTTCCAATACCTGATTGTGTCAGATTCGAAGTTCTCAGGCAAGACCGGCGACAAATGCAAGGCCCAGGTAGTTGTTCGCGGCAACATTTACGACGGCGAACCCGATAAACTGGGAATCTACTATTACATCACGGGTAAGATGACCTATACCACTCCCCTGACTGTAACTTTCAGTTTTGAAGGCAAGTTCAAATACATCAACGGCACCTGGATTGTCACCCGCTCGGACGAAGGCGACACCGTTACCCTCAAGAACGGCTCCAAGTACATCAACCTGAAGTTCAAAAACGAGACAGACTAAGCCGGGAATTTACTCAGAGAGGAAATCTTCTGTCTGAGCCCACATATACTCAGCCATAGTAGCCATACCGGCAGCATCGGGATGCACTCCGCTGCCTTTGCTGATTGGCGTGGTTTTACTCAGCTCGAGGAAATCCACTACTGCGGCCCCGTAATGGGCCGCAATTTTTTGTATGGTCGTCTGGCAGGTTGCGTTCAGGGCATCGCCAACGCAAAGGATCAGCTTAAGGTCGCTGCTGCAGGTAACCTTTGCCAGCTGGAGGAGTTTGATATAAGCCTGGATGTAACTGTCGTCGGCCAGAGCCGCAACCTGGGAAGTGGTGGTAGCTGCGTCGCCGGCGGCAAACCAGGTGGCAAATTCTCCGTCCGTAGGAACTGATGTCCCTGTAATCTTATAACCGGGTGCCAGGCTGTGGTCGGATTCAGTGGCGATAGTGCCTCCCTGATAGCGGTAATCGTTGGTACCGCCGTTCACTATAAGCACATCCGGATCTCCGAATCCGTCGGCAGCCGCACGGGCATAGAAGTACTTGGTGTACCAGTGCGTGCTGGAATAGGTTTCGTCCGTTATGCGGTGCACAAGTGAGCCGGACCAGGAGAGGTTCTTACACAGTTCGGCGTTAGGCATATAATCATAGATGAACTGGTACCAGTAGGTCTGTGTCACGGAGGTGATGGAAGGGACACTGGTTGTCGGATAGTATTTGCGGTATCCGGAGACTAGGTAACCCTCATAGGTAGAGATGGAATCGCCGATTATGCTGACCTTTGTCTTGGAAACAACCGGAGGGGTTCCGGCGGTGAAATTACTGTCGCCGCAGATTTGCCAATCGCAGTTGGTAGTTCCGTTCTTGTTGCCGTAAACTATGGTGCCGCTGCCCGGGTAGGTGCAATTTGAAATGTAACTTCCACTGACAGACGAACCTGCAATGGCACCAGCCTGCACAAACCCCGATGCAGACGTGGTGGTAAGCACGGCACTGATGGTTGTTACCGCACTTGTACAGTCTGCGAGAGAACTGCCGGAATCCAGTTTTGCCACTATACCTCCGGCAGTACGCATCTGACCGGAGCTGATAGTGGTGCCGGTCATTTCGCAGTCGCTGGCCGAAGACCCCACCATCCAACCGGCGATGCCTCCTATATGCCAGGAAGTGGATGCACTGGCATCGGCCGACGAGCTGCAGTTGGTCATATCCACATTTTCCGCATAACCTACGATACCACCGCTATAACCGCGTCTGTGGTTTAAACTGGCAGACGTGACAGTACAGCCGGAAATGGGAATCCTTGATGCAGGCAGAGCCTTGACATAGCCGGCAATGCCGCCCGAGAAAGCCGCAACGGTACTTGTTACGGTATTTGTAAACTGATTGTTGTTTACGTTCCCCGAATTAGAACAGGCGCTGATGCTTGAAACGCCGGCAAGGTATGCTACAATACCACCGGCAAAGCAGGAAGTATTGTCAATTTTAGTGCTGTTACCGCCGTGCACATATCCACTGTTGGAACAACTGGAAACAGTTACGTTGTTCTCTGTATAACCGAGGATGCCGCCAATGTAGTTGGCAGTATGGGACGCTGTAGATGTTGCAGTTACGTCAAAGCTGACTTCACCGGCATTGCTGTCGCCACCTTCATTGTTGCAGCCGGAAATTTCTCCGTTTCCGGCCATAAGGCCAACGATACCGCCTAAGAAGGCATTCTGAACTGCCCTGGAGGCATGTGCCCACTGGAAATGCACGTACCCGCTGTTTCTTGCGTTCTTGACCGATGCTTCCGAATAGCCGACGATGCCACCAAGACGGTACCCTTCCGAAGAAATTTGGTTGATGTTGGTATTGAAATGGACAAGGCCGGTATTGGTAATATTCTTGCCGAAGCCGCCGTCGAGGACCGCGCTGTTCCAGCCTGCTACACCGCCCAGGCAAACCCTGAACCCGTTGCTTCCCATTTCTGTGCGTGAAAGCACGACGCTGCCCTGGTTATGCACGTCCGAAACGGAGGCGGAGGTATTTTCTCCGATAATGCCGCCCATATACGGTATCCTTGCTCCGTAAATGGGATCTACGCCGGTTGTACCGAAGGTGATAGATGCCGTATTGGTGCAATTGCTTACCGCTCCCATATTGTAGCCCACGATACCGCCGGCCGACTGGATACGGGTATTGGAATAGTGTGTTACCGTTCCGTTGTTCGTGCATCCGGAGATAATGCCGCTGGCATTGTTGTTTCCGGCGATGCCGCCGGTTTTGATGTATCGTGCCTGGGTGTTTGTCTCGTCACTGTCGGAGGCCCGTACCATTGTAACAAGCACGCTGGCGTCATTGGTACAGCCTGAAACCGTTCCGTTCACGTTTTCTCCCACAATGCCTCCGATGACGGAATAATTGCTGATGGCGCTCTTGTGCACTATATGCCCTGTTCCGGATGTTCCGGCGACTTTATCGTGGGCGTCGGTGCTGGTGCAGGAAGTGATATTTGCCTTATCGTTATAGCCCACGATGCCGCCGATGATGGTTGTAGTGGTAGAAGACTTTACGTACGAAGACTGAGCTGCATTGCTGATGGCACCTTCAAATGTACAGCCCGAAATACTGCTGGTAGCAGACACATAAGCAACGATGCCGCCAAGCAGTATCCTGCCGCTGGAAGTAAAGCCCGCAGGTGCGGAAACCGTCCCGCTGTAGCTGCAATTCTTGACGGCTCCGGCAGTCTCGCGGCCAACCAGGCCTCCCAGTGCGGTCAGATAGGTAACCCCCGTAACCTCAGCCAGGGAAACATCAGCCTTTACGTCGATGTTCTCCAACGTTCCGGCATGCACACCGACAATGGCGCCATAGCGTCCTTGAGCGGTGTTTGAATGAGTAAATGCGAAGGAGCAGTCGTCCTCGACAGTAAGATCCCGGACAAGACTGCCTGTGGCGGTAGTGGCGAAGAGAGGCGCCGTAGCCTCCAACCCGCTGATGCTGTGGCCTGCCCCGTCGAACAGACCGGAGAAGCCGCTGATTCCGCCAGTGGCATTGAACGCTGCGGAAGTAGTAGAGTTAAAGTTGATATCGCCGCCCAGAGTAACGGTCAACTTATCATATGCACTGTATTCCTTATTGTTGTAAGCCGAAGCAAAATTCACCAGCTCCTGAGCAGAATCAATCACTATCTCCAGTTCGGTGCCGGAAGGTTCGAACTCAAATGCGGCCATAGCGTACAAATGTCCGGCTTCCAGTGATTTGGCAGTAGTCTTGCTCTTCACCATATAATGGCCGTTCACGTCTACCACGGTAACTTCATATCCATTTGCGTAATCGACGGCAGGAACCACCAGATAATATACCGCAGCCTCGTCGGTAGAGGTAGGCAGGCTCTGGGAGACACTTATTTCCGTATCCTTTGAAGCCTCTGATGCACCGGAAAGCCTGGCATTGGCATAATCGATGGCAAAGTCACCGCAGAGCTGCTCTCCATCGTGTCCCCTGAAGCGGATACCGGCAATATCGTCTGTATCCGGATCGGCAGCTGCCCGTTTTATCTGGATTTTCAGAATGGCGCACAGATGCCTGAGGGAAATGGACATGCCGTCCGAACTGTAGCCTGCCATAGGGAACATGTTATCCGCAAAACCACCTTCCTTATAAGTCTGCACTGCAGGAAGGGTGATATGAGACTCGTCCGTATAAACAGAAGCCGGGTACAATACGTTGTAGGGAGTATTGAGTATGCCGTTGAAAGAAAAAACAACGCTTCCAGCACAGTCGGGGACATTGGTCAGAGCAACAGATTCCACGCCGTTCACGGCAACCTGGTCGCCGTTGGACCAATATACCTTATGGTCGTTGTTCGCGTCCTTATCCGCATCCATGTAAGTCTTCCCCTCAGACGGCAAATTCACCGTCAGACAGGTTACGCCCTCCGCCTGAGAGCCAACTGATTCCACATTTTCTTCCAGGTCCCTGGCACATCCGGCCAGTAAAAACATAAACGCCGATAAGAAGAAGAAATAACGAGTTTTCATGCGATCCTTTGCTATATTCAGCAAATATATGAAATATATCTGGAGTATGATTACTGTCTGCCCTGGTTCTAACGGTTGGCAGGCTTAACAGCCCTTACGAGGTTCCTGCGGTCGTTACTGTCGCCGTATTTTGTCGATACACCCCAATTCCAACCGTTCCATGGATAGGTAGTGAAGATATGTGCAGTCATATGGGCCTCGGTGGTATTGAACTGCGGAGTGCCAGTCCAATATGAAGTTACACCTACGGGCAGGGCAATCTTAGCATAACTGGTCCCCTGAATGACAGCACAGCCGGAGCGGAATTCTTCCTCGTCGCCTGTCAGGAGGTTCAGCAGAGCTTCAAACTCCGCCTGCGTAGGGAGACGGGCTTCATTGCCATAGGTTGCCCGAACTGCCGCCTCGGCCTCCTCCCAGGTGAGCTCACTGCCCTTGAACGAAGTTCCAGCTTCCACCCAGGGAGAGCTCATGCCGATATTGCACGAAGCCCAGAAGACGGGAAGTCCCAAATCTACGAATTCCGTGCGGTCTACGTCCCTCTGGGTAAAATGCCTCACTTCCCCAACCACAGTATGCCCCGGCACGGAAAGGTAAGTGCAATAATAATAGGTTCTTCCGGGTGTCAGGTTATTGAAGGCAGGGGAACTTTGCTCCGGATAGAACACTGCGCGCTCTATCGGATTTCCGCTGCTCCAGTCCCAGTATCCGGTCCAGTTCCGGAGGTAGTAATCCAGATTCCGGCTCAGATGGCTTTCTTCTGATGAAAGGGCGACACCCCATTCCAGTGCCTCATCGGCGGCGCCTGTTATAGCCACTCCCGCTCCTGAGACAAGCGCATCGTCGTATGAAGCATATTCAAGCTGCGCAGCAGTAAGGTCGGCAGGAGTAACATTGAACTGCCTGGTGGTAAAAGCGCCGATTTGCTGGCCGCGTGTGCGCACTCCCCCGACTTCGATTATAGCCTGGTAGTAATAGCGCGTATCCGGCTTCAGGTTCTTGATGGTTACGCTGACCGTTCTGCCGTCTATCGAAGACCTGATTGCCCAGTCTGAGAGTTCGGATTCGCTGGTGCCGTAAACCACCCCGATGAAACCGACGGCATCGATACCGACAAGGTCTGCCAGGCTCAGGTTATTGGTATAGGCAAGGACTTTAGCGTATGTCATTCCGGTTTCTTTCACACCTCCGGTAACAACTACGTCTATGGTATTGTCTATACCCATGGAGGGATTGGAATTACCCTTCCCATTATCGGGATTGTCTTTATCGCATGCCGCCAAGGCAGCGACGAGAATCAGCAGCGGCATAAAACGTTTCATACGGCAGTTCAGATAGTTACGCCGTAAAGATATTGATTTTCAGGGAATAAACAAGCGGGGCGAAAATCTTTCTCTCCCTCACTCACCTGGGGATTCCGCTGCGCCGGCAAAGCCGGCTTGCGCTATCCCTGCCCCGCTGCAGTGCGTGAGATTAATAAGGCGACATCAGTCGCAATGTAATCCCTCACTCACCTGGGGATTCCGCTGCGCCGGCAAAGCCGGCTTGCGCTATCCCTGCCCCGCTGCGCGGGGCTTTGCA
>JAGAAU010000137.1 GCA_017615135.1 Bacteroidales bacterium
CCATCGTCTTGCGCTTGGCTGAAATCTCGTCCAGATACTTTTGGTGCTCAAGGTTGTAAAGACGGGTACGGAGTTCCTCGAAGGCGCGGTCCTTGTTCTTCAACTGCGAGCGCTCCTCCTGGCACTGAACCACCAGCCCCGTGGGGATGTGGGTGAGACGCACGGCGGAATAGGTGGTATTGACACCCTGACCGCCGGGACCGGAAGAGCAGAAAAGGTCGAGGCGGATATCGTCCCAGCTGAGGTCTACATCGAACTCGCCGGCCTCGGGGAACACAGCAACGGATGCGGCGGATGTCTGAATCCGCCCCTGGGTTTCGGTCTGAGGCACTCGCTGAACGCGATGAACCCCGGACTCGTATTTCATCACCCCGTAAACCCCATCTCCGGAGAGTTTGAACACTATCTGCTTGTATCCACCTGCAGTACCTGGAGTCTGGTCTGTAACTTCGAGCTTCCAGCCCCGGGATTCGGCGAAATGGGCATACATGCGGAAGAGGTCGCCGGCAAAGATTGCCGCCTCGTCGCCGCCGGTACCTCCGCGAATTTCCACTATTGCATTCTTGGAGTCGTCCGGGTCGGCTGGAATCAGGAGGAGTTTTATCTGCTGCTCCATCTCAGGCAGCTTCGGCTCGATTTCAGCGATTTCCTCCCGCGCCATCTCCTTCAGCTCGTCGTCCTTCTCGTTGAGAAGGATATCCTTTGCCGACGCCAGGTCGGACAGCATCTTCTTATACTCCAGCCCTGCTGCAATGATAGGCTCCAGCTCCTTATAATCCTTATTGAGCTGGACGTAACGCTTCATATCCTGCATCACCTCGGGACTTGCCAGCTGCTCCTGAAGCGACTGAAACTTGTCCTGAAGCGACAAAACCTTCTCTAATAAACTATTATTATCTGCCATAATTGCTTGCTTCTTTGTTATCTGAAAATTTAAAATAATAAACTGCTTCGTTTTGAAGACCGTCGGCAGCATCATATCGTTTTCAGATAGCACCGGCGCCGCATGAACGGCTCGTGCTCGTAACTGTTCCAGATATTAACCGCACTGTTGCTCTCTATCTGTGGATTGGAAATCGCCCAGCGGTTCCCGATCTTGATAGCCTTGTCGGCCATTTCTTCATAGTACACCGCCGACACGCCCTTGTTCTGCCACTCCGGAGCGGCGCCGTTCACCATGAGGTCTGTAGTCTCAAAGTTGTGGAGCGCCCGCCACAGATGGAACCAACCGAAGGGGAAAAGACTGCCTTTCGCCTTCTGAAGGGCCGGGGAAATGGTCGGGAAGGAGATTCCGAACGCCACAATCTCATTATTCTCATCCAGCAGCATGCAGCTGGCCTTGTCGTTAATGAAAGGCATCACGGAAGCGGCCTCCTCCTCTATCTCCTCATCAGTCAGAGGAATGAAGTTCAGCACGGTCTCGGAAAAACTCTCATTGTAGACCTTGAAGAACTTGCGCACAAGCTCCTTGTCTTTCTTGAGCTCATCCAGACTGCCGATGTGCAGATTATAGCGCTCCTTCACCAGTTTGGAAACGCGGCGCGCCTTGTCCGGAACTCCATGGTTGGCCACCATCTTGAACTGCAGCCAGTCACATTCCTTCTCAAAGCCGAGCTCTTCCATAAAACGGTTGTAATACGGATAGTTATAAAGGCAGTTGAAGGGAGGAATATTCTCGTATCCCTCAACCAGCATTCCCTGTTTACCGAAGGTATTGTAGTACAGAGGCCCGTGGATTTCCGTCATCCCCTGTTCCTTCGCCCAGGCAGTAGCGGTGTCTATGAGCAGTTTCGCCACCTCGAAGTCTTCAATGCAGTCGAACCAGCCGAAGCGGGCGCGCTTCTTCCCATAGCGTTCATTGTAGCGGGGATTTACCATCCCGCAGATACGCCCGACAACCTTGCCGGACTCGTCCGTTACCAGCCAGAGCTTTCTGGAGCAATAGGCAAGAGAAGCTGCTTTCGTGAGATTCTTTTCCTCCTGGGAATGAAGTGCCGGTACATACTGGCGGCAATTCTTATAGAGTTCATCCGGAAAACGGATAAACTGCTTAAGGTCCTGGCGGGAAACTACTTCCCGTATCTTATAATTCGGCATAGGTGCTTGTATTACAACCTACAAATATAATATTTATAGCAGAAAAATCAAAGACACAGACGTGTGATCACCGCCTGGGCGCACACGCAGCCGAACACTGCGGGAAGGTAGGAAACGCTACCCACGTTAGACTTCTTGTTGCGGCCCTCCTCCAGGACGGTTGCGCCCTCGAGCGGTTCTTCATCTGAATAGACCGCCAGGAACCCCTCCCTGATGCCGAGTTTATGCAGGCGCTTGCGGAACATGCGGGCCAGCGGGCAGTGCTCGGTACGGGAAATATCCGCCAGCCGCACACGCGTAGCGTCGGTCTTGGCTCCACTGCCCATCGAGCTGACCAGCGGAATTCCGTTTTTGACGCACCACTGCGCCAGCGCGACCTTCGGGGAGAGAGTATCTATCGCATCCACTACGAAACCGGTCCCAGGAGGCACCAGGCACGGGATGGAAGTTTCATCGAGATATTCGCTGCAGACAGTAAGGTCCAGTTCCGGATTGATATCCAGAAGCCTGCGCGCCACCACCTCCGTTTTGGGCATTCCGATGGTGGAACTGAGGGCCGCAATCTGCCTGTTCCGGTTGGATTCTGCAAAACTGTCTGAATCTATTATGGTAATGTGCCCGACTCCCGCACGCGCTATCATCTCGGCAGCCATACCCCCTACTCCACCCAGTCCGGCAATCAGCACGTGCGCGGCTTCGAGTTTTGCGAGGGCTTCTTCTCCGAAGAGGAGGGCGGTGCGTTCCGTCCAGGCCATCAGATGCTCAGATTATGGTAATGGGGGCCGAAGCGTTCGAACGCCGCACGGTCCAGGGCCTCACGGTCGTCGGGATGGGCTATGCTGATGAGCAGTTTGGCCCTTTCCTGCAGGGAACGTCCGTAGAGGTCTACTGCGCCCCATTCGGTTACCACCCAGTGAACGTCCGCCCTGGGAGTTACCACTCCGGCGCCGTCGTTCAGGGTAGGCACTATCTTGTTCTTGCCCTTCGCGGTACGGGAAGCAAACGCTATCAGGGAGCGTCCGCCCTCGGAAAGGGAGGCTCCGCGCACGAAATCGACCTGTCCGCCGGTGCCGCTGAAAATCCTGGTGCCGATGGAATCCGCGCACACCTGCCCGGTCAGATCCACCTCCACCGCGGAGTTTATAGATACCACGTTGGGGTTCGCAGAAATCACCCTGGGATCGTTTGTATACCTGATTTCCTTCATGAGTACCGAAGGATTATGGTCTATGAAAGAATACACCTCGTTGGAGCCGAGAAGGAACGAAGCCACCACCTTGCCGGGGTCCATCTTTTTGCAGGAGCCGTCTATCACACCTGCGCGAATCAGTTCCAGCAGGCCGTCGGCGAACATTTCGGTATGCAGGCCGAGGTGCCTGTGATCCTTGAGCTGCGAGGCCAGGGCGTTCGGGAGGGCGCCGATACCCATCTGGAGACAGTCGCCGTCGTGCACCAGTTCCGCGCAGTTGCGGCCTATCAGCATTTCAGTCTCGGACGGGCTGGCGTACCCCGCCGTTACGAGGGGCGCATCGTCCTCCACAAGATAATCGAAGCTGTCCAGACTCACCAGGTCTCCGTATGCGAAGGGAACGTTGGGGTTCAGCACCCCTATCACTATCTCCGCCGATTCAATTGCCGCCACGGAACAGTCGACCGAAGTTCCGAGACTCACCATACCATTCTCGTCCGGCAGGGAAACATTCACCAGCGCAGCCCCGAGCTTGATGGCACCGCTACGGTAAAGTTTCTGACTTTCAAAGAGATGCACGGGCAGATAATCTGCATATCCGGCATTCACGTTCTTGCGCACGTTGGGGCCTACGAAGAAACCCTGGTCGAAGAAAATGCCTTCATACTCGGCTTCGCTGTAAGGAGCCGGGCCTTCGGTATGGAAATGGTGGAAATGCAGATCCCGCACATCTCCGGCATCCGCCCTTCGCTTCAGGGCGGCAATCAGGCAGTGGGGCACGCTTGCAACGCTGCTCAGATGTACATGGGAGCCGGAAGGAATGTGGCTGACTGCTTCGTCTGCGGAAACTTTTCTCATGGGCTTCATACTAACCAAGGTGTTTTTTACTAACTTTACAAGCGCAAATTTAAAAAATTTAACGGATTATGCACAGTCGCAACGAGAAAATGGAAGCGTTCGGGAAACTGCTGGACGTGATGGACGAATTGAGGGAGAACTGCCCGTGGAATGCGGAACAGACCATGGAGAGCATACGTCCCCTGACCGAAGAGGAGGTTTACGAGCTCAGCGACGCCATCCTGAAAGACA
>JAGAAU010000014.1 GCA_017615135.1 Bacteroidales bacterium
AACCACCTTTGTCTTTCCCGGAGTGGAGGAGGTCATTGCGAGCTTGCGGTTCGCGCAGAGCATATTTATCAGGGAAGACTTCCCTACATTCGACCGGCCTATGAAAGCGAATTCCGGGAGGCGCCTTTCAGGCCTGCCTTCGATACGTGCACTGCTGCCAGCGAATTTTGCCCCGGTAATTCTCATAACCCACAAAGATACTGCTATTTTTCATAATTTGAACACCCGGATGCACGCAGGAAATTCCCGAAATATTATTATATTTGCAGGTTAGGGATAAAAACCACAGACAAACAAAAAAAATATAAAGAATATGATCTTCAATTTACTCCAGAGCGGCGTTGAGGTTGAGGCCGTTCCCCAGGAAATGTCCATCTCCCTGATTGAAATGGCTCAAAAGGGCGGATGGCTCATGATTGTGCTTCTGCTTCTCTCCATCCTCGCCATCTACATCTTCGGCAAAAAATGGTGGACCATCCGTCAGGCGCAGAAAGTGGACAAGAATTTCATGAACGACATCCGCGACTACATCGCAGACGGCAAGATGAATTCCGCCAAGACTCTGTGCTCCAAATACGACAACCCCGTTGCCAGAATGGTAGAGGCCGGAGTTTCAAGGATAGGCAAGCCCCTCGGAGACATCCAGACCGCGGTAGAGAACGTGGGAAACGTAGAGGTGGCAAGGCTCGAGAAGGGTCTCCCCTTCCTCGCAACCATAGCCGGCGGCGCCCCCATGATCGGATTCCTGGGTACCGTTATCGGTATGGTACAGGCCTTCTTCAACATGTCCAAGGCCGGTAACAACATAGACATCACCCTGCTCTCCAACGGCATCTACACCGCAATGATCACCACCGTAGGAGGCCTTATCGTGGGTATTCTCGCCTACTTCGGCTACAATCTGCTCACCTCCAAGATTTCAGACCTCGTGGCCAGCATGGAAAGCGCTACCATCGAGTTCATGGATCTCCTTGAAAAACCCGATTCCGAATAATGGCACTCAAGAGAACGCTTAAGTCAGATCCGAACATCTCCATGTCCTCCATGACGGACATAGTGTTCCTTCTGCTGATATTTTTCCTTGTAACCTCGACGCTGGTAAACCCCAACGCCCTCAAGCTCCTGCTCCCCAAGAGCACGGGGCAGGTGTCTTCCAAGGCAACCGTGAGCGTGTCCATCAAGGACTGGGGAGAAGACCGCTACACCTTCCACCTGAACGGCGAAGAGGAACCTCTGCCATTCGAGGCGGTGGAAGACGGGCTTGTGGAACTGCTTCAGAACGAAGAAGACCCCACTTTCTCCATCTATTCAGATGAGAGCGTGCCTATCAAGGAAATAGTGCAGGTGATGAATATCGCCAAAAGAAACCATTACAAAGTAATACTGGCCACTCAACCCGAATAGGATGCAACAGTTTCTCAGGGAAAGGAAATCCACCGAAAACAACGCCACCCTTACCGGAGTGGTGCTGTCGGTAATAATCCACTGCCTCCTGATGCTTTCCCTGACGCTCGGGGGGATGTCTTACCTGTATCCGCCGCCCGCGGAGACCACTTTCCTGCTGGATTTCACCGAGGATCCCGAAGACAAGCCTGAAATACCGAAGGTTGCCAAAAAAATCGAGCCCAGGGCAGACGAGGCCGACAAGACCAAGCCGGTGGAACTGGTGCGCAAAGAGAACATAAACGACGGCAAGGTGGGGGCCAATTCCAACCCCGCACCCACCGGGAACGACTTTGGCGATGTGGAAACTCCGGCCCAGCCCGCCGAACCGGAGCCTGAAGAAACTTTTGATCCCAGATCCCTCTACCCGGGCCATTCGCAGAAAGACCACAGCGCGGGACAGGACGATCCAAAGAAAGAAGAGGACGGCGGCAAGCATAACGAGGGCAACCCTAACGGAAACGCCCCCGTGGGCAAGATGGAAGGAGTTCCCAACGCACATCTGGAAGGGAGAACTAAGGTACATCTTCCTGCCCCTCAATTTAATGAGCAAGAGAGCGGTACTGTCATAGTTACAATCACAGTAGATCAATATGGGAATGTAACAGATGCTCAGTGCGGTGCTCCAGGAACGACCACTAGCAATCCAAGACTTTGGGCCGCTGCCAGAAAAGCTGCATTAGAATCAAAATTCAACATGAAGGCTAATGCACCTGTAAAGCAAACGGGCACCATTACTTATGTATTTACTTTGAAATAATATTTTAAAACGATATGGAGGGATTTTCAAAAGACGGCCGCAAACTCAGGCCGAGAAGAGCCGCCAAGGTAGAACACACAGGACACGCCGCACACCCCGCACATGAGGGAAGGCCTCACAGCCAGGGCGCAAGACCTTTCGCACGCGACGAAAGACCCCACGGGACCGGACGTCCCCGCAGCCAAAGCGGCAGACCGTCCAGTGAAGGCAAGCCCTTCGGAGAGAAAAAAAGCTACGGCGAAAAGAAATCTTTCGGCGAGAGGAAATCTTTCGGTGAAAGAAAAGCTTACGGCGACAGGAAGCCCCGCAGCGCAGGTGAAAGGCCTTTCAGGAAACCCACCCGTGACAACGCGGCCGAAGAGGGCATCAAGCGCATGATTACCAGGCGCAGGTTTGAAGGGGCCAAAACCGAGAAGGAGCGCAGCGTACCCGTACCCGTGCAGCAGGATGAAATCCGCCTCAACAAATTCATCGCCAATTCCGGAGTCTGCTCTCGCCGCGAAGCCGACACTCTCATCCAGGCCGGCGTAGTTACCGTTAACGGAGAGGTGGTAACCGAACTCGGGACCAAAATCAATATCCTCAAAGACGACGTCAGGTTCAACGGAGAACGACTGAAAGGAGAAGAAAAGGTTTACATCATAATGAACAAGCCCTCGGGCTATGTAACCACCGCCGGAGATCCTCATGCAGACAAGACCGTGATGGACCTTCTGAAGGGCTGCGAGTACAGGGTTTACCCTGTAGGCCGCCTGGACAAGACTACCACCGGAGTACTGATGTTCACCAACGACGGTGAAATGGCCGAAAGGCTCACCCACCCGTCCTTCGACAAGAAAAAAATCTATCAGGTCGGGCTGGACGGCCCCCTGAGCGAGGAAGACTACAAAAAAATCCTCAACGGCATAATGCTGAGCGACGGAGAGATCAAGGCAGACGCCCTGGAGTACATCGACGAGGGAGACAAGCGCAAGCTGGGAATTGAAATCCACTCCGGCAAGAACCGCATAGTGCGCCGCATCTTCGAATCTCTGGGATATACCGTCCGCACCCTCGACCGCGTGTATTTCGCAGGGCTCACCAAGAGGGGACTCAAGAGGGGCGAGTGGAGAATGCTCACCGAAGGAGAGGTGAACCTGCTTAAAATGGGGGCATACAGCTGATTATGCACAGGTCCGGCTTCGTCAACATCATAGGCAATCCCAACGTGGGAAAATCCACGCTGATGAACGCGATGGTAGGTGAAAAACTCCCCATCGTGAGCGCGAAGGCACAGACGACCCGGCACCGCATAATGGGCATAGTGAACGGAGAAGACGCCCGGGGAGAGTGGCAAATCGTCTTCTCGGACACCCCCGGAATCCTCAAACCCAGCTACCGCCTGCAGGAGAACATGATGAACTTCGTACAGGACGCCATTGGAGACGCCGACGTAATCCTCTACGTGACGGATACGGTGGAGAACCCGGAAAAGAACATCGAATATGTAACCCGCCTCAGAGACCTGGCCTGCCCGGTGATAGTTGTGGTAAACAAAATCGACGTAAGCAGCGAAGAGAAGGTAAAGGCGCTGATGCAGGAATGGCAGGAACGGCTGCCGGCAGCCCAGATTTTCGCCGCTTCGGCCCTGGAACGCTTCAATCTGGACGGAATCCTGGCCGCAGTGGTGGAGAAACTTCCGGAATGCCCGCCCTGGTACGACAAAGACTGCTTTACAGACCGGAACCTGCGCTTCTTCGCCTCGGAAATAATAAGGGAAAAGATACACCACCACTACCAGGAAGAAATCCCCTACTGCTGCGAAGTGGGAATCGAAACCTTCAGGGAAGGTCAGGAAAGATACGACATAGGCGCAGTCATCTACGTCATGCGGGAGTCCCAGAAGGGCATAATTATAGGAAAGGGAGGAGCCGCGCTGAAACGCACCGGCACCCAGGCCAGGCTGGAGATGGAAGATTTCTTCCAGAAGAAAGTGTTTCTGCAGATTTATGTAAAAGTGGACCCGGACTGGAGGGAGAGCCGCAAAGAACTTAGAAAATTCGGTTACGAAATATGAGCGAAGAATACGAAGACATAACTGAACAACCTCTTGCCGAAGGCGAAGCCAGCGGAAAATTCGACAGGCTGCTCGGGAACGACTCCAGGAAATTCAAACTCTCCGGGATGTTCAAGGACTGGTTCCTTGATTACTCCTCGTACGTAATTCTCCAGAGGGCTGTCCCCCACATCGTGGACGGATTGAAGCCCGTACAGAGACGCGTGCTGCATACCATGTTCACCATCGACGACGGGGCCTACACCAAGGTGGCGAATATTGTCGGACGCGCGATGCAGTTCCATCCCCACGGCGACCAGTCCATACTCGGAGCGCTCGTGCAACTGGGGCAGAAGGGTTATGCCGTAGACTGCCAGGGAAACTGGGGAAACATTCTCACCGGAGACCCGAATGCAGCACAGCGATACATAGAGGCGCGGCTCAGCAAATTCGCAAAGGAAGTCATCTTCGACCCGGAAATAACCGAATGGATGAATTCCTACGACGGCAGGAACAAAGAACC
>JAGAAU010000138.1 GCA_017615135.1 Bacteroidales bacterium
ATACAACCTTACCAGACTGCAGCTGAACATGCGCAAAAAAATGTGGGACACCTTGGAAGAAGACCGCAAGCAGCCCGGCTGCGACGATTTGTTCCTCCTGGATTCCACTACCCTGCTGGGCGTGAGGATTACCCGCGTGCTGAATTCCTGCGGGAACGTACTGTTCGAAGACAGTCTGAAATACAAGAGTTACGAAGACTGCATAGGCATAGGCGGCGCCGATCCTTCCATTAAATATATGAATGGAACTATGTCCGGCAAGGACAGGCCGGTTTGGGAGATACCCTACAGTTCGCTGGTGCCCAAGAAAGTAGGAAACCTGCTGGTGGCCGGAAGGTGCTTCGGATTCGACGAAGGGCTCACCTACGACGCCCGCGAGGTGGGCACCTGCTTCGTAACTGGGCAGGCGGCCGGAAACGCCGCGGCGCTGGCAGTGCAGAGCCGCAGTTCGGTCCGGGACATAGACGTAAAGAAACTCCAGAAAATGCTGGCCGGGCAAGGTGTCAAACTGCCTTAATAAGCGGCGACGGCATTGAAAATAAAAAATTATTGACTAAATTCGCACAAACTAATTTTAAACAAAAGATTATGGCTTACAAGATTTCTCCTGACACCTGTGTAGCTTGCGGGACCTGTCAGGGCGAGTGCCCTACCGGCGCTATCAAGGAAGGCGATGTTTACAGCATCGACCCTGAAGTGTGTATCGATTGCGGAACCTGTGCAGATTCCTGCCCGATGGGTGCAATTTCTCCGGGAGAGTAATAGTATGAAACGTTTAATTGCTGCGCTTGTCGCAGCATTTTCTTTATCAGCGGCATTGGTTGCGAAAGACCTTACGCCCAGCATGACCGTACTGCTCTACCCCGAAGGGCAGGAAGCGGCTGACGCCAAAGGCATTATGGAAGACGGGGTTTACGTAACCCTTGGTCCCGGAGAGAGCAACGGGCTTTCCGGCGGCATCAAGTCCGACGCCAGGGGAAGGCTGTCCAACATTGGCAGCGAAGCCTGCATGGATATCTATCTGCCCCGCAAATGCAACGGAGAGATGATAGTGGTCTGCCCCGGCGGCGGATATTCCATCGTTTCTTCCATAAACGAAGGCATCAATGTAGCCAAATGGCTGATTAAGCGCAATATAGCGGTTTGCGTAGTGAAGTACCGTCTGCCGAACAAGCACCATACAGTGCCACTGACAGACGTGCAGAATGCATTCCGCTACTGCCGTGCACATGCAAGCACCTGGGGTGTAAAGAAGATTGGCGTGATGGGGTTCTCCGCTGGCGGACATCTGGCCGCATCGGCAGCCACCCTGTACACCGACGCCGCCACCAAACCCGACTTTGCGGTGCTGGTTTATCCCGTAATCACTATGGAAGAGGGCATCACCCACAAGGGAACCTGCGAGAACCTCACAGACGGAAACCCTAAGCTCAAAGAGCACTATTCCATAGAGAACAGGGTTACTTCCGACACTCCCCGCACCCTCCTACTGCTCAGTGCCGACGATAAGACCGTGCCCCCGGAGAACAGCATACGTTACTTCGAGAAGATGGTAGCCTGCAAGGTTCCGGTGGAAATGCATATCTTCACCAGCGGCGGTCACGGCTACGGCTTCGCTTCCGAGAGTCTGTTCGCAGGCAAGAACGAAAAGAAGGACAAGCTCGGGAAGGGCCAGCGCAAGGATTTCGACCAGATACTGGAGAGATTTCTGCTGGAACCCTAATATGAAAATCTGTGTAATTGGCGGGGCGAACGTAGACATCGGCGCCAGTGCGTCCGGTCCGTTCATCGCCGGAGATTCCAATCCCGGAACAGTAACTGTGGCCCCCGGAGGGGTTGCCCGCAATATTGCGCACAATCTCACCCTGCTTGGGGACAAGGTGCGCCTGGTAACCGTATTCGGCGACGACAGCTTCGGCCTTATGCTTCGCGAGAGCTGCGCTGCAGCCGGAATGGACCTCAGTCTGTCTGAAGTACGCTCCGGTGCCCGCAATGCCTGTTTCGTGAGCCTGAACGGGTCTGACGGCGAACTGCTCGGCGGAGTTTCCGACATGGCAATCACCGAACTCATGACCCCGGAATGGCTGGAGGCCAGAATCGACGCAATCAACGAGGCCGACGCAGTTGTGGCGGACACCAACCTTTCCGTTGAAACCCTGAGCATGCTGATTGCCTGCTGCCAGCCGCCGCTCTACATAGATGCCGTATCCTGCGCAAAAGTGGTTCGGCTGCGGCCCGCACTGGCCGTTTCCAGGTTCCCCGGAACCGGCAGCATAACCCTGAAATGCAACCGGCTTGAGGCTGAAGCCCTAGGGAATCTGGACTTCTCCTCCGTAAACCGCATATTCGTAAGCAAAGGATCCGAAGGGGTGGAAATAATTGAAAATGCAGACCATAGCCACTACCCTGCCTCTGCATCGGCGGGGATAGTGAGCACCACCGGCGCCGGAGATGCGCTGCTTGCAGGAATCGTACACTGCGGGCCGGACGTTCCGGCACGGGAGGCGGCAGACTTCGGACAGAAATGCGCGGTCAAGGCCCTGCTTTCCGCCAGCCCCGTCAGCGATAAAATGAAGGAACTGAGAAAGAAAGCATGAACAGATACCTGGACATAGCCCCCGAGGTGCGGGAGGCTTTGGCCGCCGGAAGACCGGTAGTGGCCCTTGAGTCTACAATAATCTCCCACGGGATGCCGTATCCGCAGAATGTGGAAACAGCCCTCAGGGTGGAAGAAACCATACGCGAGGGAGGCGCCGTACCGGCTACCATAGCTATAATCGGAGGACGGTTGAAAGCCGGACTGTCCAAATCTGAAATAGAGCATCTTGGGAAAAAGGGGCGTGCAGTGGCCAAGGCGTCCCGCAGAGACCTTCCCGTGCTGGTTGCCAAGGGTGAAGACGGAGCCACTACCGTTACCACCACCATGATAATAGCCGCAATGGCGGGAATCAGGGTGTTTGCTACCGGCGGCATCGGCGGGGTTCACCGCGGCGCAGAGACCAGCATGGACATATCGGCAGACCTCGAAGAACTCGCCCACACCCCGGTGATGGTCATCTGCGCGGGGGCCAAATCCATCCTGGACCTGGGATTAACCCTGGAATACCTTGAGACCAAGGGAGTTCCGGTTATAGGCTACGGCACGGAAGAGCTGCCGGCCTTCTACACGCGCAGCAGCGGCTTCAAGGTAGATTACCGTCTGGACAGTCCGGAAGAGCTGGCCGCCGCATTCCGCGCCAAGCTCGAAATGGGGTTGGAGGGCGGCATGCTGGTTACTAACCCCATTCCGGAAGAATACTCGATGGATCCGGAGCGAATTGGGGCTGCAATCCAGGAAGCACTCGCAGAAGCAGATGCCAAAGGAATACACGGCAAGGAGACCACACCCTTCCTGCTGGCACGCATCAAGGACATCACAGGAGGCGACAGTCTGGCCGCCAACATTCAGCTGGTTCTGAACAACGCCCGCCTTGCCGCCGCCACCGCAAAGTGCCTGGCGGAGAATTAGAAGAAACGCAGAATACTCTGCCCGCGGGTAAACATGGGACCGAGGGTGAAGCCTACGGCAACCACGAACTTGAAATCCTGAATCGGCACATTATAAGGCACGGTGATATCCATCCTCTTATTTGCCGAAGGTCTCATAATGTTAGCCTGCCCATAAAATGCCTGCAAACCCGCTTTCAGGTGAAGATTGAATAT
>JAGAAU010000139.1 GCA_017615135.1 Bacteroidales bacterium
GAATTCACCGGCTACGACGAGACTATTACCTACGGCGCCCGCCTGCTGAAACACCGTACGGTGGTGCAGAAAAACAAGGAGATGCTGCAGCTGGTGTTCGACCGCACTCCCTTCTACGGCGAGATGGGCGGCGAGGTCGGCGATACCGGCAGCGTAGTGGCAGAGAACGGCGACAAGATAGTAATCCTCAACACTGTTAAGGAAAACGGGCTTACCATCCACATTGCAGACAAACTCCCTACGGATTGCCGCGGCACCTTTACAATGTGCGTCAACGCCCCCCGCAGGCAGAAGATAGCCAACAATCACAGCTGCACCCACCTGCTCCATCAGGCTCTTCGCGAAATCCTTGGAACCCATGTAGAGCAGAAAGGTTCCTTCGTGACCGACGCCTATTTCCGCTTCGACTTCTCCCATTTCGAGAAAATGTCCGACGAGCAGCTTGCAAAGGTTGAGGCCAGGGTAAACGAACTCATCAGGGCTAACAATAAACTGGACGAGAAGCGCGACGCCACCATGGACGAGGCCAAAAAGATGGGCGCAATGGCTCTCTTCGGCGAAAAGTACGGAGACAGCGTGCGGGTGGTAAGGTTCGGCAACAGTGTGGAACTTTGCGGCGGATGCCATACCTCCGCCACCGGTAATATCGGCCTCTTCAAGATTGTATCCGAATCTGCGATTGCTGCCGGAATACGGCGCATCGAGGCTATTACCGGCGAGGAGGCTCTGCAGTGGATGAACAGGATGGAAAACAGCGTACGTGAGGCAAAGGCTCTCCTGAACAATTCCCAGGACCTGGCCGCAGGTATCCAGAAGCTGCTCTCCGAGAATGCTGCATACAAAAAGCTGGCAGACGAATATGCAAAGGAGAAGACCTTGTCTCTCAAGAAGGATATAGTGGCGAAGACCGTGGAGAAAGACGGCGTGCGCCGTGCGTTCATAGACGGCGAAGCCGACGCTTCCCAGCTGCGCAATGCCCTTACGATGCTCCAGAAGGAGGAAAAGGCCCTTGCAGTTGCCGCTGCGGTGCTCTCCGAAGGACGTCCGCAGCTGCTGGTGATGTATTCCGCAGACCTGGTGGCCGGTCAGAAGGCCGATGCCGTTGCCCTCATCAGGGAAGCCGCGCGCTTCATCCAGGGCGGTGGCGGCGGTCAGGCCGGTCTTGCCACTGCCGGCGGAAAGAATGCCAGCGGTCTCGCCGAAGCGCTTGACTTGCTGCGGAAGAAACTTTAAACCGCTCCCATGAAGAGACTCGACAGGTTCATAGTCAAATCCTTCCTGCTGCCGTTCATAGCGATTCTTCTGGTCGTTGTGTTCATCCTTATGATGCAGTTCCTCTGGCTCTACATAGACGAGCTGGTAGGGAAGGGTCTGGCCCTGCGTGTCATTCTGGAATTCATGATGTGGGGGACGTGTACCATACTTCCCCTGGCTCTTCCACTCGCAACCCTGCTGGCATCCATGATGACTGTGGGGCAGATGGGGGAGAACAACGAGCTGATGGCCATCAAGTCTGCCGGGGTGCCCCTTACGAGGGTTATGGCTCCGCTGATGGTCATGTCTGCAATTATTTGCCTTTTCGCCTTTTATGCCGGCAACAGCCTGGTGCCCCGTGCTTATAACGAGATTTTTACGCTCCGGGATGATATCGGTCGCACCAAATCCGAGATAAAGATTCCTTCCGGGGTGTTTTACGAAGGCATCGAGGGCTATATCCTCAGGGTGGACAGGCAGGATAAGCAGAACGGTATGCTGCACGGGGTGATGGTCTACGACCATTCGTCGGGCAAGGGGAATACTTCCCTTACTCTGGCCGATTCTGCGATGCTGAAGATGTCTCCGGATAAGAACTACCTTATCTTCACCCTGTACGACGGAGCGAACTACAAGGAGGACAACGTAAAGAAATACCGCGACACCACCCTTCAGCTCCAGCACCTGCGCTTCACCCGCCAGCAGCTGATTATCCCGCTGCGCAACTACAGCTTCGAAAAATCCGATTCCAGCCGCTTCGGAGACCAGATAAAGTGCCAGAACGTAAAGGAACTGGCGCATCTGCAGGATTCCCTTTCTCTTAAGAATCAGGAGCAGACGGAGAGGCATTATATTTCCATGAGCCGCTCTAACTGGTTTACCATGCGTACCCAGTTGGATACCGCTGCACATTTCACTGCTTCTGAAAGGTTCTCTGCAGACAATTTCTGCAAATGGAGCGACCTTGAGCAGGAATCTGAAGCCCTCAGGCGCGCCGCTGAGTCTGCGGACAGGATGGCCATGGACGTAATGACCTACGACCGCGATGTTTACGAGTACAATTTCTATCTCAGCCGGGCCAGCATAGAGCTGCTTAAGAAGTACGCTCAGGCCCTGGCCTGCCTGATTCTGTTCTTTATCGGCGCTCCGCTCGGGGCCCTGATCCGCAAGGGAGGGCTTGGTACCAGCGCCATAGTTTCCGTGCTCTTCTTCGTGCTTTACTGGGTGGTGGATATCTCGGGCACCAAACTGGCCAGGGACGGCGCCATCGACGCGTTCACCGGAGCTTTCATCTCCGCC
>JAGAAU010000140.1 GCA_017615135.1 Bacteroidales bacterium
ACAAACAGGACTCCCTGGCCTATGCCATTTATTCCTATCCTATTCTGGATATCGACGGTGAAGTGCTGGCCATCTGCGGGCTTCAGATAGACCTTACGTGGCTTGGCAATCTGCTCAACGCCAACCAGCCATTCGCTTCTTCATTCAGTTTTCTGCTCACGCCGGAAGGCAAGTATGTTACGGGGCCGTCGGAGAGCCGGACTTCCCCTGCCGAGGTAGAGAAGGCAGTAGCTATTGCCAATGGAGCGCTGCCCGAGAATGCCGCTCCTGATATACTGATGCGAAAGACAGCTCTTCGCAAAGATCCTCACTGGCAGGTGGTTCAGGTACACAAAACCGATGAAATCTTTGAGAGGATGCGCCGGATGCGTTTTCAGGAACTGCTGTTATGCCTGCTCGGTCTGGCCATTCTGGCCTTTATGATTAACCGTTACTCAAAAAACGAGCGAAAACTCAGACAGGCTTCCGAAGATCAGGCCAGAATAAGCAGCGAACTCTCCGTAGCCCGGAACATCCAGCAGGCAATGCTTCCCAAGACCTTCCCTACCAATATCTATGGTTCCCTGGAGCCTGCCAGGGAGGTTGGCGGAGACCTTTATGATTTCTTTGAACGCGACGGCAGGCTCTTTTTCTGCATAGGCGACGTAAGCGGCAAAGGAGTGCCCTCGGCAATGCTCATGTCTGAAATCCACTCGCTTTTCAGATTACTTTCTCAAAAAATAGAAAATCCGTCACTTATTCTCAAGACTCTGAACCAGGAACTTTGCCGCGGAAACTACAGCAACATGTTCGTGACATTCTTCCTGGGTTGTCTTGATTTATCTAACGGAAAACTGCATTACGCAAATGCCGGACACGATAAGCCATATTTGCTGAAAGAGTCGGCCATACAACTTCCCGCCAAATCCAATCTGCCACTTGGGGTTTTCCCCGACACGGAATTTGAGCAACAGGAATACAAGCTCTCTGCCGGCGATATGCTGTTCCTTTATACAGACGGACTTACAGAAGCTAAAAACATCTATCGGGAAGCCTTTGGACGGGCGCGTGTCTGCCAGGCCCTGACCGCCTGCCTTTCCGACAAACAAATGACGACGGAAAACATAGTTCGCTCCGTGTGCACTTCTGCTCACCTTTTTGCCGGAGAAGCGCCTCAGAGCGACGACCTCACTACCCTGCTAATCAAATATCAGCCAATATAATGAAAACCATCATTCAAGAAACAGACGGTAAAATCACAGCCATACTATCAGGCGAACTGGATACCGCAGCGGCAGAAGAAACTGAAAAGGCTCTTCAACCCCTTCTCTGCAGTAAAGGAAAAGAGATTGTGCTGGACTGCACAGAACTGGAGTATATTTCATCCAGCGGTCTGCGGGTTCTGCTGAGCATCCTCAAGCAGGCTAAAGCCGTCGGTTCGCGTGTCGTACTCAAGAATGTGAACGAGGTAATCCGAGACGTCCTGGACATCTCCGGATTCATCTCCATCTTCGAGTTCGAGTAAGAAATCTTCTTACCCAGATTAGTTTACAATTACCTCGCTGATGAATGTACGATACTTCGGCGAGCCGGTGTTGTAGCGCAGGCGCACATATCGGGCCCGGGCCTGCACGGTGCCTCCGACCGTAAGGATTGCAAAATATTTCCGGTCCGGATACAGGCGCAGCTGGGGGATATCGGCAAGTTCATAATTCACTCCGTCTTCAGACAGGTAGAACTCCGTATCCTGCGGGGCAAAGAAGCGGCGCAGCTTGTAGTCCACGAATTCCGCCCCAACGTAGTGCACGTCTTTAATCTCCCCAAGGTCTATATCGACAGTGACGGCATAGCGGCGAATGTCCATCCAGGCAGTTTTACCCCTGAGGCTCCATCCGCCAAGGTAACCATCTACCAGAGACGGCGCTTCCTTGCCCTGAACGTCGTTCCCGATGTAAATCACAGCGTGCGCATTCTGGGTAATCCGGGGAATTTCCACTTTAGCCTGCGGCCTCTCCCCCACTTCGGTGGAAAGGTCGAAGCAGGTGTAGCCCTTCCGGCCAAGCTGCCCGCAAAGTGCGATTGCCCGGCTGCGAAACTGCGGATAATCCTTGCTTCCTCTGGGCGACCATGCAGTTTCTGCGATGGCAAACGTGCGGGGATACAGCATATATTCGAAATGGCTGTCGGTCATTATGCACTCGGACCACAAATTCCCCTGTACCCCAAGCAGACGCGAACGGTTGTCGGGAATTTCGGCCTCGGGCTCGTAGGAATATACCCTCTCCAGAGTCAGGCAGGAATTGAAGGCAACCGGTTCCTTCCAAGGGGCATCCTGGCAGTAATCCAGATAATGGAAGGTATTGGGCGTCATAATAACGTCGTGGTTCATCTGGATAGCTTTGAGCCCGCCCTGAGTTCCGCGCCAGGACATCACGGTAGCATTCTCCGAGAGACCGCCCTCCAGAATCTCATCCCAACCTATTAATTTCTTTCCGCGCGACACAATGAATTTGTCCATGCGGCGGATGCAGTAGCTCTGCAGTTCGAATACGTCTTTAAGTCCCTCGGCGGCCATTCTTTCCTTGCAGCGGCTACACAGGTTCCAGTTGTATTTTGCCGCCTCGTCTCCGCCGATATGCATGAATTTGGAGGGAAACAGTTCCATCACCTCATCCAGAACCTTATAGAAAAAGTCGAAGGCGGCCTCGTTACCGGGGCAGAAGACATTGTCTACGCGATGGGCTCCGTCGCAGAAAAACTCCGGATGCACATAAAGCAGAGCCTTATTGTGGCCGGGAATCTCGATTTCAGGAATCACCTCTATATGGCGCGCAGCCGCATAGGAGATTATTTCTTTCAAATCTTCCTTGGAATAATACCCGCCATAGACGCCACCTTCTTCGTAGAGCGTGCCTGATTTATACCCACGGGGCTCATCCTGGAATTTCAAGGGAGTCGGAGAGAGTATGGTGTGGAAGTAAAGGCTGTCGCCGAAGGCGGCCTTCTTTGTCATCTCGGGAGCACAGTCCAGGGCGATGCGCCAGCCCTCATTGTCGGTCAGGTGCAGATGCAGCACGTTCATCTTAAGCAGGGCCATCATATCCAACTGCTTTAAGATGAAATCCTTGCTGTGGAAATGCCTTACCATATCGAAGAGCAGCCCGCGATAGGCGTAGCGCGGAGCATCCTCAATAACACAGTATGGAATAGCGTTCTCCGGATTTGCTGCTGCAAGCTGAATTAGCGTCTGGAGTGCGTAGAAGGCCCCGGTGAAGTCTGCCGCACTGGCCACTATCCCCTTTTTACCGGCTTCTATGCGATATGCTCCGGAAACGCCGGAAATGCTCTTGCCTCCAATCTGGAACCTCAGCTTGGCTGAAGATTTGCGAGCGGCTGGGGCAAGTTTCAGTTCGCATCCGGCCAGATAAGCCCTGAACACATCTGCACCCTCCTTTGAGCCGGAGATTTCCAGATAATAGTTGCTGCCGGGAGAAAGACAGACTGTAGCATCCCCCTTAGGGCTGAAGGATGCCACCTGCGGAATAACCGGGCAGTTGTCCGGCACTCCGGCCGAAGCCATTAAACAAAAACCTGAAAGGATTGCAACAGAAAGGAACAGACGTATAGTTTTCATATCGATATGGAATTTATTCAACCGGAGCCCTGCCTTTTACGAAAATGAGAGCCATAAGTGGCAGGGCAAGTATTGCCATTGTGGCGCTTATGGGAAGATAAATGCCGAAGTTTACATACTGTACCACAAGATAGGTAAACAGCAGAAGTCCGACTCCCATAGCAGAGCTGATGAGGTAATGTTTGCGAATATCTGTGTTCTTGCAGATGAGCCGGCTCAGATTGGGCACTCCAAGGGATATGAAGCCGATGGGGCCGCATATACTTACCGCGCTGGTAACCAGACACATAATAGCCAGCAGGAGGAGGGCCTTACCGAGATTGGAGATTTCAATCTCACCCCGGAAATGGCGGTTCAGGGTGCGCGCCTGGGTAAGGGCGGCCACGAGCCCCGTAGCAAAGAGCGCCAGCGAGAAGACAATGTCTCCGGCCGTAACGCCCTCGAGCCGGAAATTAGCCGCGCCCCAGAGGTAATACTGCTTGAGGAGGTCGCCGGTGGGAGCGTTGGTCACCACTATAGTCCCGAGCGAACCGATGAAGGTGCCGAAGAGGATGCCGAAAGTTATGAGCTGCTGGGTGTTGACCTTCAAGGTAACGAAGAAACATACCAGGGTGCAGATGAGTGTACAAACGAAACTGCCGATAGTTAGCGAGCACCATCCGGTCATGGTTGCGGCCGCTGCACCCAGGCACGCGGCGCTGCCGAGCCCGAGGCTGTACACGTCGCCCAGCTGGTTACGCCACAGATACTGCATCTGAATGCCCCCTACAGGGAGGGCAATTCCAGAAATCAGCACATATAAAAGACTGAGTATCATTTCCATCATCTACTACCAGCGGTATTCAACTGAAACAAAAGCGTTGAAGCCTGGCATGGGGTAACCCTGAACAATCTCGTAATGTTTGTCAAATATATTATTAAAATTCAAACTTACCGTCATTCCGGAGCCGAAACTTTTAGCAAGCGACACATCTGTGGTGCTCCATGGCATTATATGGTAGTCCGGGGTATTGGCGGTGCGGGACCAGCGCTCTCCGGTCAGTATGGTGTTCCAGCCAAGTGTCCAGCCGTTCCAGGCTACACTGGCATCTACTGAACCGCTGTGCAGAGGAATGTAGGGAATCTGGTTCCCCCAGGTCTGGCTGCCGGGGCTGCTATGGTCCAGCGCCTGCTGCAGGGAATAACGCAATGTAAGCCCGGCAGACCATTTGCCCTTGCGGTATCCTCCGTCTGCCTTTACGTCCAGCCCGGTAATGTCCACCTTACCTATATTGAGCATGGTCCAACGGAACTGCGAAGC
>JAGAAU010000141.1 GCA_017615135.1 Bacteroidales bacterium
ATTACTTCCCGCTGGTATCCGGAGTGGCAAGGTCCCTGAACTTCTATCCTGTAGGCAATGAAAAATCCGAAGACGGCATAGTTAAACTGGCTTATGGTCTGGGCAAGGCGGTCGTGGAAGGCGAGCAGGTGCTCCGGTTCAGCCCGAACCACCCCAAACACGTACTCCAGACCTCTACGCCCGAACTCACCATGACTCAGACTCAGCAGTATATGTTTGCGCTGAACCTGAGCCCGGAGCAGTTCAAAACCTCTGTAGACGATGCCGTAAACTTCGACCGTATACGCATCTCAGACTGCGGCCGCTTTGAATCTCTGAAAAAGGTCGTATCTACCTGGGACGAGGAAAACGCCCGTATGGTGGATTCTCCCTGGCCCGAGGGGCCGAAATTCGTGACCTTCGCACCGATGCTGAAGTTCGGCTCGCTGCCGGTTGCGGCAATTACCCGCCGGCTGATGGATGTGCTGAAGGCGGAAACCAAGTGCGACATCGAGATAGAATTCGCAATCAAGCAGTCCGACGAAGAAAACTCCTACGTGTTCAACGTGCTGCAGGTGCGCCCCATCTCTACCGACACACGTAAATCCGAGGTGGACTGGAAGGGGATTGACACTTCCGATGCACTGATAACTTCGTCTTCTGCGCTCGGGACCGGCTGGATAGAGGGAGTGCGCGACGTGGTTTACCTGCGCCGCGAGAACTTCGACAAGATGGACACCCACCGCATTGCCGCCGAGGTATCCGAGATAAACTCGATTTTCCGCAATTCCGGCGAGGGCTATGTACTCATCGGTTATGGCAGGTGGGGTTCAAGCATACCGTCGCTCGGGGTTCCTGTTAAGTGGAGCGATATTTCCGCAGTTGAAACCCTGGTGGAATGCTCGCTTGAAGACTTCCGGGTAGAACCAAGCCAGGGCACGCATTTCTTCCAGAACCTGACCTCCTTCAATGTGGGCTACATAAATGTAGATACTTTCTCGCGCAGCGAGGACCGCTTTAATTACGAAGCCCTTGAGGCTATGCCGGCCCTGCATGAAACGAAGTATCTGCGGCACGTCCGTTTTGAGAAGCCGCTGTCGATTTGTATCGACGGGCGGGCAAACCGTGCGGTAATCCTTAACAATAAATGAAGAATTCCATTGAAGTACTTTCCCTGCCGTCGCTGACGCGACCCCTCCCACTTCGTGGGTCCCTCCCTCTTATGTTGCCGAGGGTGGCACAGGCGATGAAAGTCCCTCAATGGAATTTTTAACTATACCAACTATGAGGCTGATTATACCAGATAACTACAAGAATCTTCTCGGAGGCATAGAGAACACCGAAAAGGCTATCAAGGCTGTGAAGGATATGTTCCAGAACAACCTGTCCGCCCAGCTCTCCCTGCTCCGTGTAACTGCGCCCATGACCGTGCTCTCAGGTACAGGAATCAACGACGACCTGAACGGAGTGGAAAGACCTGTGCGCTTCCCGGTCAAGGAACTTGGCGACAGAAGTGCAGAAGTGGTGCATTCCCTGGCCAAGTGGAAGAGGATGAAGCTTGCAGAGATGAAGGTAGCTCCCGGGCGCGGCATTTATACAGACATGAACGCCCTGCGGCCAGACGAAGAACTGGACAATATCCACTCCATTTACGTAGACCAGTGGGACTGGGAGCGGGTTATCACAGACGCAGACCGCAACACTGAGTTCCTTTACAAGATAGTGCGCCGCATTTACGAGGCGATAAAAGTCACTGAGAACAAGCTGTTTGTGGAATTCCCGCAGATTGAGCCCCAGCTTCCGGACGATATTTTCTTCATTTCATCCCAGGAACTGCTGGACCGCTATCCCGGTCTGAACGCCAAGGAAAGGGAAGATGAGATTACCCGTCTGCACGGCGCCGTATTCGTAACCGGCATTGGTGCGCCACTGTCCGACGGACTGCCGCACGACGGCCGCGCCGCCGACTACGACGACTGGGCCCTGAACGGCGACCTTCTGGTCTGGAACCCCGTACTCGGGCATTCCTTTGAACTTTCCAGTATGGGAATCAGGGTAAATGCCGAATCTCTGCAGCGGCAGCTCGAGGCAAAGGGAGAACTGCACAAGAAAGACCTGCTTTATCACAAGGCTCTGCTGGAGGGCCGCCTGCCCCAGACCATCGGCGGCGGCATAGGTCAGTCCAGGCTTTGTATGTTCCTGCTGCGCAAGGCTCATATCGGTGAGATTCAGAGCAGCATCTGGCCCGACGAAATGCGCCAGGCCTGCTTCAACGCGGGAATAATTTTAGTTTAAATGATTATGAATAAAATCAAAGTGGCCATCGTTGGGTATGGCAATATTGGAAAATATACGCTGGAGGCGGTAGAGGCCGCCCCGGATATGGAATGTGCGGGAATAGTACGCCGTTCTGGCAGCGCTGCCGTAGAAGGATATAAGACCGTTTCCGACATTAAGGAACTGGGCAAGGTAGATGTCGCTATTCTTGCAACCCCTACTCGCAAAGTCGAGGAGAATGCCCTGAAATATCTGGCTATGGGAATCAATACTGTAGACAGCTTCGATATCCACAGTAAGATATGCGAACTTCGGGCGAGCCTTGGCGATGCTGCCGTCAAGGGCGGTGCGGTGAGCGTCATTTCCGCCGGTTGGGATCCGGGCAGCGACTCGGTGGTACGCGCTCTGATGGAAGCTATCGCTCCTAAGGGAGTTACCTACACCAACTTCGGGCCCGGACGTTCCATGGGACATTCCGTGGCCGCAAAGTCGGTTGCCGGAGTTAAAAACGCACTAAGCGTCACCATACCCCTGGGCACTGGCATCCATCGCAGGATGGTCTATGTGGAGCTCGAGGAAGGCGCCTCTTTCGAGGCCGTGAAGGCCGGAATTCTGGCGGACCCTTATTTCTCCTCCGACGAAACGCACGTGATGCAGGTTGCAGACGTTGATGCCCTGAACGACGTAGGGCACGGAGTGGACCTTGTGCGCAAGGGAGTCTCCGGACAGACTCACAACCAGCTTTTCAGCTTCGGGATGAAGATCAACAACCCCGCGCTGACCGGACAGGTGCTCGTATGCGCCGCCCGTGCCTCCATGCGCCAAAACCCCGGCTGCTATACTATGATTGAGATTCCGGTAATCGATTATCTGGCGGGGGACCGCGATAATCTGATTGCACATCTTGTATAAAATTAGTGGCTTCGGTTTGAAGACCGTCTGCACCCACGCAGTCGTGAGTGGGAGGGACCCATCAGGAGATTGCCGGTCAGGCCGGCAATGACGGATGGGAGGGATAGCTCCGAAGGAGCGTAGTCTGAAAACTGAAGCTACTAATTTTAAAATTATTAAAACAAAACAATGCAAAGACGGGTAGTAATAACAGGAATGGGCATCTGGTCATGCCTCGGAACCACTTTGGACGAGGTGAAGGACTCCCTGTATAACGGCAGGTCGGGGATAATCTTCGATGCAGCCCGCAAGGAGCTTGGGTTCCGGTCCGCCCTTACGGGCTTTGTGGAAACTCCGGATCTGAAGGGGGTTCTGCCGCGTGCGCAAAGGGTTTTCATGCCGCAACCTGCAAAGTTCGCTTACTGCGCTACCCGCGACGCCCTGGCTCAAGCCGGCCTGGATGAAGACTTCCTGGCTGCTAACGAGGTTGGCCTGCTCTACGGAAACGACAGTACCGCTGAGGCTGTTTACAACTCGGTACAGACTATAATAGACAAGAAGGACACCATGCTGTGCGGGTCCGGGGCTATCTTTCAGTCCATGAACTCCACAGTTACAATGAACCTTAGCGTAATCTTTAAATTACGCGGAATAAACCTAACTGTATCAGGCGCTTGCGCCAGCGGTTCCCATGCAGTTGGCCTGGGTGCCCTCCTGATTCGCGACGGCCTTCAGGACATAGTTGTCTGCGGCGGTGCACAGGAAATAAACCCGGCGGCCACTGGCTCATTCGACGGCATTTCCGCCTTCTCTACCAGGGAAGACAATCCGGCTGCGGCAAGCCGCCCCTTCGATCGCGACCGCGACGGACTGGTTCCCAGCGGGGGAGCGGCCACCCTGGTACTGGAGAGTCTGGAATCCGCACAGAGGCGCGGAGCTCCGATTCTGGCGGAAGTACTGGGTTATGGATTCTCCAGCAACGGCGACCATATATCTACTCCGAACGTAGACGGTCCTGCCCGCGCACTGCAAATGGCCCTCAAGAATTCGGGACTGAAAACCAACGATATAGAGTATATCAACGCACACGCCACTTCAACTGTCGTGGGAGACCGCAACGAGGCTAAGGCGCTCGTTCAGGTGTTTGGCGAGCGCACTGTTCCCATCACCAGCACGAAGGGTCAGACAGGGCACGAGATGTGGATGGCTGGCGCCAGCGAACTGGTGTACTCCATCCTGATGTCGCAGGGAGGATTCATCGCACCGAATCTGAATTTCGAGAATCCCGATGAAGATACGGCAAAACTGCTCATTCCGGCCACCCGGCTCGACCGGCAGTTCAAACTCTTCCTTTCCAATTCCTTCGGCTTCGGCGGCACTAATTCCGCCCTGGTTATCCGGAATGTATAGCTTGTTGTATGGACGATGGTGCCGAGAGTGCACAGATCCTGGCTGGACGGACGAAAGGGGCACGCCCTTGACTTCATGAAATGAATAAAGCTGTTGTAATAGGATCCGGACTGGGCGGACTGGAATGCGGTATTTTGCTCTCAAAGGCGGGGTATCGCGTTACGATATTGGAGAAAAACGCCCTTCCAGGCGGCTGCATAGCCGGTTATTGGAGAGACGGAGCTTATTACGACACTGGCTTTCATTATGCCGGAAGCATAGGTGCGGGGCAGACGCTGGATTTGCTTTTCAAGGGGCTCGGACTGGAAAATCTGCCCTGGCAGTTCCTGGAAGGGGAGGAAGTTGAAGCCGACGGCCGCCGCTTTTACCTGCCCTTTGGGTTAGATGCATACGCTGCAGCACTCTCTGAAGAGTTTCCTCATTGCCGCGCCGAATTGCGCGCATATACGGATTTTCTGCGCGAGGTGGTTCAGATGCCTCTTGTTCATTTTGGCGAGGGACGGGCGATGGAACTTTTCTCCCGTAGCTCCCGGGAATATCTGGAATCGGCAATCTCCGACCCGCTGCTGCGAAAAGTGCTTTGCGGAGCAGCGACGCGCCTGCCTTATGCGCCTGAGCTTCCATTATACAGTTTTGCCCAGATAAACGGCTCGTTCATACAGGGGGCTGCAAGGCTTCACGGTGGAGGAGAAACGCTCGTAAAGGCCCTTATAAGCGCATTTGATGCCGCTGGCGGCACTCTCGTCTGCAATGCGGGAGTGCGGGCTCTCGAAGCCGGGAACGGCCGGGTGAGCCGTGCGGTGCTTGCCGACGGCAGCACAATCGAGGCGGACATTTTCATCTCGGACATCCATCCGGCTCTGACAAATGCATTGCTCGCTCCGGAGACACTTCGGCCCGCGTATCGCAAGAGACTCGCTTCTCTGCGGCAGACCGGCGGCTATACAGGTTATTCTCTGCGTTTCCGCCCCGGCAGCCTCATCTGCCCGAAGCGCAACTTTTTCCTTGCTCCGGCAAACGGCACTGTCTGGGACGGCGGAATATCGGCCGGGCTGTTCTTCTCGGCCCCAAAAGAAGGGGAGTACGCCACTACTGCCGACATTCTCGTACCGGGTAACCGTCCGGAAGAGGCTCAGAGGTGGATATCGGCCTTCAATGCCGTTCTTCCGGGGCTGGCAGACTCGGCGGAAGGTCTGATTGTCAGCACTCCACATACCTGGGAGCGCTATCTGGGGCTGCCGGAGGGGAGCGCATATGGCATCGCAAAGGACTTCACCCATCCGCTTTCTACCGTTATCAGCCCCCGGACTCCGCTGGAAAATTTGTTTTTGACCGGGCAGAATCTTAACTTGCATGGCGTTTTGGGAGTCTCGATGACGGCGCTTTACACCTGCGCGGAGATTCTCGGGCAAGAGCACATTAAAAAGCAGTTTGGAATATGAAATATGCACTTGTGACCGGTGGTAGCCGCGGAATCGGCAGGGCCGTCTGTATCCGCCTTGCGTCTGCAGGTTATTATGTAATAGTCAATTACGTGTCGAATACGGCCGCTGCGGAAGAAACTCTGGCGGCAATCCGCCAGAACGGTGGAGACGGGGAGCTTCTTCGCTTCGACGTCGCAGACACAGCGCAGACCAACTCCGCCCTCGAATCGTGGCAGAAGGCCCACGAGGGGGAATACATCAGCGTGCTGGTAAACAACGCCGGAGTACGGAGCGACAACCTGCTTCTGTGGATGGAACCGCAGGACTGGCATAAAGTGCTCTCTACCACCCTGGATGGCTTTTATAACGTCAGCCGCCCCCTGCTCAAGCCCATGCTGCTGGCCAAGTGGGGGAGAATTATCAACATAGCCTCGCTCTCGGGACTTAAGGGACTGCCGGGGCAGACCAACTATTCAGCGGCAAAAGGCGGCCTGATTGCCGCAACGAAGGCCCTGGCGCAGGAAGTCGCGCGCAAGAAAGTAACCGTGAACGCGGTGGCTCCCGGCTTCGTGCATACCGATATGGTGGAAGGTCTGGACGAGGCAGAACTCAAGAAAACCATCCCGGCGGCACGGTTCGGCGAACCGGAGGAGGTGGCGGCGCTCGTGGCTTTCCTGGCATCGGAAGAGGCCTCCTACATCAACGGAGAGTGCATCAGCATAAACGGAGCTCTATACTAGCAGATGCAGCCAGTACCTATCAATGAGACCGACAGCCTGGAAATGCAGTTTCTGGGCGATGTCAAGGCCGGCTTTCCCTCCCCGGCAGAAGATGTGCGCGAAAAGCTGGACCTGGTTAAACTCCTCGTGCGCCACAACGCCAGCACTTTCTTTTTCCGCATAGACGGAGTTTCCATGCTGGATGCCGATATGGACGAGGGCGACATAATAATCGTAGACCGTGCCGTAGAGCCATACAACGACTGCAAGGCGGTATGCTTCATAGACGGGGAATACACGGTCAAACGCGTGGTAATGGGCGACAACAAGGCCGTACTGATGCCCTGCAACGAGAACAATACCCGGTATAAACCCATTCCAGTAGGCCCGGACAACGATTTTCTGATCTGGGGCGTGGTTACTTATATCATAAAGAAGGCCTGAGCCATGTTCGCCCTTGCCGACTGCAACAACTTTTTCGTGTCCTGCGAAAGGGTTTTCCGGCCAGACCTGAACGGCAGACCGGTGATAGTGCTGTCCAATAACGACGGCTGCACGGTATCCCGTTCCAACGAGGCCAAGGCCCTGGGCATCAAGATGGGCGATCCCTATTTCAAAATCAAGGATATAATAGAGCGCAACCGGGTGGCGGTTTTCAGCTCCAATTTCCCTCTTTACGGGGATATGTCGAACCGGGTGCAGACCGTACTCCGCGGCTTTTCGCCGTCTGTGGAGCAATATTCCATAGACGAGGCTTTCCTGGACCTGCGCGGCATGAATGCAGATTTCAAGGCTTACGCCGAGGAAATTTCACGGGAATGCCTCCGGCAGACCGCAATTCCGGTATCCGTAGGCATCGCCCCCACCAAAACCCTGGCAAAAATTGCCTCCAAACTCTGCAAGCAGTACCCGAAGCTGAACGGCGGCTGCTATATGCACCGTCCACAGGACATAGAGAAAGTGCTGCGCAAATTTCCGG
>JAGAAU010000015.1 GCA_017615135.1 Bacteroidales bacterium
CATGGCGCTGAATGATACTGCCAGCGCAAGCAGTGCAATTACCAACCTTTTCATAACACTTTAGTCTTCATAATAAAAATACGCATCCTCCAATTGGGCGAGAGTGAGGTCGCTGTCCATAAAGTAAGCGGCAATCTCTTCGCTGGAGGATGAGGGTATGGTACGCTTGAGCAGAGTACCTCCGATTACGAAAGCTGCGGCAAAAACAGCGGCAAGGGCCAGATATGGCGAAATCTTCTGCCATGAGGACGACCCCTTCGCGCGATCGGGGATGGCCTCCAGCCTCTGCTGCATGTTCTGAATGTAGCCTTCTGGAACTGAGTATGGCATCTGCTTTTTCATAACCGAGTATTTAGATGAAAACTGAAGTTTATGGTTTAATCGCCGGACGAAAAATCTTTCACTCTTTCACGGATACGTTGCACCGCGTGGAAGTAGCTGGCCTTAAGGGCGCCGACACTGGTGCCGGTGATTTCGGAAATCTGTTCGTAGGAAAGGTCTTCGTAGTAGCGCATGAGGAAAACCGTGCGCTGCTTCTCCGGAAGAGACGCCACCGCCTTGGAGAGCTCTCGCTGGGCTGCGTCGCCGTCGAACCATGGATCGGAATCTATCACCCGCTCCGCCCTTGCGTCGAGGGGCTCGAACTGCAGGGCGGCGCGCACACGCTTCTTACGGAGATATCCCAGCGCCTCATTGGTGGCTATGCGCCAGAGCCAGGTGAAGTGGCCGGAATCGCCTCGAAAGTTAGGGAGAGCTTTCCATGCCTTGAGAAAAGTCTCCTGAAGCAGGTCGTCGGCGTCTTCATGGCTGTCCACGAAGCCGCGGATGTGCCAGTACAGCTGCTCGCTATACTGGCACACAAGCTCGCGAAATATGGTTTCCGGGTTATTCAACGGAGATGACCTGAACTATCTCCTCGGTGGAACCGTCGGCATAGGTGCAGAGGGCCTTCACCTCGTGAGTGCCGGAGGTGAGGACCGTGCTGCTTTCGGTTTGGGCGTTACCGTCGAGATACCATACGGTGGACGCAGGATCCTCACCGGACTTGCCGTCGAAGCGGAAGTTGAACACATCACCTGCCTTCCAGCCGCCAGGGTTGTCGATAACCTTGATACCAAGGGCGGCAAAGGGAGAAGAAACACCCTGCACTTTTGCCGATACTATGAGGTTGAACTTTGCCGAACCCCAATCTTCACTGTCGGCGGGGGTCATATAACCGTCACCGATCACGCATCCGCCTGCAGCGGCTTCATCGTCCTGCCTGCCGTCGATGGCAAGGGGATAACCTTGCCCGTCGTCGCAGTTCTTGACGGAATAGCCGAAGCAGAGCTCCGCTCCTTCCGGAATGCGGATATCGGCATCGGACACATCCACCGTCGTTATCTGGCCAAGCCGCGGATTGGACACTACTCTTGCGAGTGCACGCTCTGTGCCGAAGTCGATGAAGACGGACACCTCTTCAACGGTCTTCGCATAGAACATGAAACTGATGTCCGTGATGCGCATGCCCACCTTAGTGATCAGTTCGTCGGCGGAGAAATAGACTCCGGCAGTGATGCTGATGGGATATACCTTGGTGCCTATTCCATATCCCGAAGGTGCACCGCACTTCTGCAGGTCTTCCTTTTCGTTTTCCGACACATTGCGAAGGATGATATCCTTGGAGATGCGGCCGGCAGTCTTAGCTACAGAGAACGAGGCTGGATTGTAGTAAGGCTTGGAGAGAGTGACCTGAAGCGGATACTGCGCTCCCTCGGGAACAACTATCGAATACTTGCCGTCCGCTCCGGTAACAGCAGATCCCACTGCCTGCGCCATTTGAGCGTCGCGTTTGCTGTGTAAACGCGCAAGAGCCCTCCTCATGACAGGATTCGGGGAGGAGTCTTCCACGCTCACACTAACTCCTTCAAGAGGATTGCCGGCGGAATCTGTTACTGTGCCGGAAATGGTAAGAGTCGTGACCATTTCGAGGTCCAGGGTAACGGTTCCTCCACTGTACGAAATGTTGTTCAGGTTGAAACCATTGTACCCATTGAGATAGTCCTTGTTGGAAGGAGAGGTATCCATTCCGAAGGAAGTTTTTCCGGTGCTTCCGGGGAACACATAGCTTGCGTATTTGCTCTCAGTAGATGCCGGCACGACAAAGAAGCATGGGTGAGATCCTATGGCATTGATTCCCGAGCCATACACCCAACGGGTAATTGCTGATACTCCATCTACCATATTTGTGGACTGATCTACATGATAAATGAGAAGACCAGCGGGCTTGCCGGCAATTTTAGAATCCCAGCCGGTACCGTCGCGGACTTCCAGCAGGAAGAACTCCCCGGGATTGGTGGAAGCTATACGAAAAGCTTCGTTATTGGTTATGGAGCGGATGGTTTTGCTGCCTCCCTCCGTCCATTCTTCCGGGAAATCCATCCAGCCGAGCATGTTACGCTCGATGGCATTGAGGTTCGGAGGAGTGCAACCATTGTTATTATAACTTCCCGAGCACATGAGGGAGAAGTAGTACAGCGCAGCGGCACTGCCGTTCTCTTCATAGTCGGTGTCGTAGAAGTCCGGAAGACCCAGCACATGGCCGAATTCGTGGCAGAAAGTACCTATACCGCACATTGTGCTGCCTGAGTTCCCCCTGAGTTCAGAGGTGCAGGCGTAACGGCCCAGGAGAACACCGTCGTAGCGTCGAGAGTTGGAGCCGTAAAAACCGTATGCGTGCGGCCAGATGGTATCTGCTCCCCCCTGTTCGGCTTCGTTGTGACCGGCGTAATAGAAGAAGATGTTATCCACGTAACCGTCGCCGTTACAATCGTAGTCGGCAAAATTCACAAGTCCCTGGTTATGAGCAGCTTCAACTGCAGCCACGAAAGCTCCGGGAGCATTCTTATCGTCATTATTCTCGTCATTTCCACCGTAATCTGCCACATTGCCGCTGATTTTCACGGGGCCTATCACATCGAATATCGGGTCGAAGGCGCCGGAAGACTGCTCATAATAGTACTTGTGTACGGAACCTGTGCCTCCGAAATCGGAATAGGCGTCGTCGTTGAGCTGACGGGTGAAGCGTTCCTTGGGATTGTCGAGCACGAAGGACTGGTCTGCAAACTCAACGAGGATTACAAGGAAATGATTGTTTCCCTTGGTCAAGGGACTCACAGTAGGAGTATAAATCCTGCGCCAACTGGGGGAATACTTGCGCACTCCGCCCCTGGTTTCAGGAACCGGGCGTACTATACCGTCACGGCTGATAGTGACTTCGCGGCCGCTTTCATCCGTGGCCCAGTGACAGAATTCATCGCCGTGAAGGGTTACCTGAACCGCCTGACCGTTTTCTCCTTTATGGGTGACCTTGCCGGGACGTGCCGGTATTGCAGAGGCAACGACTGCAACTGCGAGCATAGACAATACTGATACTATTATTCTCTTCATGGCTGACATCATTTTTTAACTACATAACCGCACTCATCCTCGTCGATGAGCCATACAAAAGAATCCTCGGTTTTGAGCACCCACACATCCTTTTCGCTGCGGAATGCGAGCGAAGACACCCAGTTCTGGTATATGGTGAGATGCAGGGAGTCTGCCGGAGCGTACGATGCCGGCAAGCCGCTGATTTCGTACATTTTGGCTTCGCCGGGACTGACAAGACGGAAAATGCTTCCGTCGTTTTTCTTTACCAGGTTGGTCTGGTTAGCCAAAGGACTGTAGATTACGGAAGATCCGGCCTTATCGTAGTTATACAGGCCGTAGAGCTTTTCTGCATAAGCTCCGGTGGGATTGGAGTCTTCCTGCACCATCGGAACAGTGATGGAAGTGCCTGGGAAACTTATGAGCAGATTAGCAGTGCGGGCCTCGCCGGTGAAGTTGAAGTCCTTAGCCTTAAACTGAACATTGGTGATTATATTCATAGATCCGCCCGCCGGCTCGAACTCCAGCCAGGATGCATCTGAACTCAGAGTCCAGTCCACGGGGAACTGAAGGGACACTTCTTGAGGGAATATATACTTAAGTCGAACATCCTGAATGCTTATTCCTGCGGAAATGGTATTCTGTGTAATACTTACGCTTGCCTTTTTGGAACCGGAAGTAATGTTGAGCACATCATGACGGGAAGCCTCGCCGGCGTTCAGCTCAATATCGAGCACCAGGGTAGTGATATTTCGGGAATCTTTGTCGCTGGCATTTATGGTTATCCACGAACCGTCTTCAAGGGCATATTCAAAGTCGATATCGCAGGTAACCTTAACCGAAATACTGTGAGCGAAGCCATTCTCCGAATCTGCCCCCTTTGGTGTTACCTTGAATACGGAGGGTTCTGTCTGCTTCTCTTCTGCTTTCTTGCACGCCGGCACCGCCAGAGCCACGAAAACAAATAACAATAAAAACCTTTTCATACCACAAATATAATAAAAATAGAGGCCGTCGCAAAAGACGGCCTCCAAAATAGAGATTGTTTTAACTGTTATTCCTTCGGAAAATCAACCGGGCAATCATACCATTCGAAGGCAAATGCGCCCCATGTTCCCAGCTTACCAGTTGAAAGGTTGGCACCGAGAGTGTGAACTTCAAAGAGGTGGCAGTCATAATCAGAATCATAGGAATGCTCTGCATAGCAGTAATCACCGTATTTTTCAGAATTCCAATACAGATCATAGATAGAATCTGCCCATAGATGCCAGAGTCCGGTGGGGGAGAAGGTAATATTATCCGGCTTCTTGTTCTTCATAACGACGGAGAACAGGATGTTGACCGGCTTCAGAGCAGTGTTGGTGGGGAACATCGCA
>JAGAAU010000142.1 GCA_017615135.1 Bacteroidales bacterium
CATATAGTAATATGTCGCTAAAGGTAATCTGCACTAATAATGGACAAGAAGTATTCAATTACGCAAATACTTATCCCCTCTCAGAATCAGCAAGCTGTATTTCGGCAGTATTTAGTCCCTCTGGAGAAACAATAGCCATTCAATTTTTTAGCCATCTCAATGAGTTTTATAATAGTGTAATGATACTCGATTTTCCGGAGCTGCAAAAACTCATTGATGATGCACACATATTAATTAAGAAGCATCCATTAACATCTTCAGAGAGACAACAGTACTATCTTGACTAAACGGAACTAGGAAGGACCTGTCAATAATCATATATGCTCTGTTAGATTAGCCTTATTACTCCACTCTTTGTAGTAGAAACCCAGTAATGGTAACATTTTGTTGCAATTCGCAGTATATTTATTGCATTATGACGTAAAGGCGTTATATTTGCATTGCAAAACGACTGAGTTATGGCACAGGTTTCAATGACTGTCCGGATGGATTCCGGCCTCAAGAGTTCCTTCGATTCGCTCTGCTCCCAGTTTGGGATGAGCGCCAATACCGCTATGATCATCTTCGCCAAGGCGGTGGTCCAGCGTGGCAAGATCCCTTTTGAAATCAGGGGTGACAAGCCCGTGGCCGCTGAGGAGAGCGACGGCCTCAAGGCCTTCCGCGCACTCCGCGCCATGGCAGAGGGTGGTTCATTCCCCGACCTCTCCCTTGAGGAAATCAATGAAGAAATCCGCGCAAGCAGGAGGGCACGATGAAAGTATACGCCGTCTATGACACGAACATCCTCGTGTCTGCGCTGCTGTCCCGCAAACCGGACTCGGCAGTAGTCCTCGCCCTGGAAACCCTCCTTTCCGGCGAGGTGACGCCGCTCTACAACGATGAAATTCTCGCCGAATACGACGACGTACTCCACCGCGAACAGTTTAAGTTCCCGGAGGACCTGGTCTCCGGTGTTGTGAATCAGATCAAGAAAGATGGCATCCCCTCGGAGCGCATCTCCTCAGGTGAGAGTTTCCCAGACCCGGACGATGCCGTCTTCTACGAAGTAGCCCTCTCCAAAGACGAGGCCTTCCTCGTCACCGGCAACACCCGCCACTTCCCCAAGACACCCATCGTCGTCACCCCGCTCGAATTCCTCAAGATCCTTGGCAAAATTTAGCGCTACAGCGGGCTGGAAAACATCTGCCTTCCTGAAACCTTTGTGATGGTCCTTAGTCAGTCCGCTATGCTCCACGAAAGTTTGTGGTCCATTACCCCCAGGAAAGTCAATGCAGAATCTGCAGACATGGCCTGGGGATTGGTTCCCGGGACACCTTGCGGTATTTCCTGTCCTATCCGCGCGAAAAGCTGCTGCCAATAGCGAGGGAATTCTCCGTCCGCGTTTTTGAAGTTCATTGGCGCTGCGCTGAAAATCGGCTTTCCGTTGCCGTCCAGATAGCTTTCCTGCACCAGTTCGCTGCAGTAGAAGGCGCCGTTATCAGGAAGGAAGTGCACATCGTAGGGGAGTCCGAGGAAGCACCTGGCATTTTGGACTGCCGCTTCGGCCGGGCGTCCGTTTTTCAGGCGCATGACCTGAAAGACTGGCAAAGAACCGTCCTTGAGCGTGAAATCCCGGATGAAGGTATCCAGAGGGTGACGGTCCACCCCGCGCTTGATGGTTGCATCGATAATCCAGGTGTCTATGCTGTCTCTGTCCACTATGGCTACGTGGATGATGTTGAGGGCACCATTGCTGCCGGTAGCCGCAGAGATAGCCTCGTCCATGCCTCCTTCGTCCAGGGAATATTCTGCGGGGATGCCTACGAACACCAGGTCTCCTGTGCGGAGTGCTTCCGGACTCTGCCCGCACGCCGCTGCGGCCAGCAGGCAGAAAAACAATACAATTCGCTTCATTACAGGATAGCTGTCAGATTTTCGTAGTAGCGTTTGCTTACGGGAATGGATTTGACGCCTTCCCGGTCCAGCATGGCGAGTGCAAATCCGTTTTCATCCTTGCGCACCATGTCTACGTGTGCGGGATTTACATAGTAGGAGCGGTGGCAGCGCACCAGACTGTGCCTGGAAAGCACATCTTCCAGCGCGCGCATAGAGGAGCGCAGCGTATAGTCCTTCACCCGGCCGTTGTCCATATGGATGATATGGACATAGTTGTCTTCCGCTTCTATATAGAGGATAGCCGTAGAAGCGAGCACCAGTTTCAGGCGTTTCTGGTCGTCGTAAAAGCGTATGAGGGTTTTCTCGTCTATATAGGGTGCCGTCTGCGCCAGCTTTCCCAGGACATACAGCTGTATGGCCATCGTAATCATAGCATAAGGGAAAATTACGATTGCAAGTATGTACAAGAGGCATTTGGCCATTACCGTAAAGTACGGTACAGCTCCGTGCCAGCCCACGCCCACCAGGATAGAAGTCATCATCCCGGCGAATACTACCTCCATGGAGCACCACAGTATATACTGCGCCCAGTTCATGTCGATGTTCCTCCTCAGGAGGAATACAAACATTCTGGACAACACCAGAGTTCCGAAGAGTATGAGCGTGGTTACGATAACGTTCAAGGTGAAGCGATTCCTGCCTACTGCAAGGAATTCTTCAATATCGAACGGCTTGTATGCCAGTACGAAAAGGAAAAAGAACACGGGAACTACCAGGAAGAACAGCAGGTTTGCCGTCATGTGGTAAAAGGTTCTGGAAATGGCTTTCATTGGCAACATTTTTAGTGGGGTAAAGATAGGAATTTTTAATCATTTGTCCCAAAATCGTCACTTTAGTCCCAAATCATGGATTTTTGCCCCAAAGCGCTCGTCCCTGCAACTTTTTCTTTTTCAGGCGGAGCAAGCCTCCTAATTTTGCAAGCGTAAACCCCAAAAAGAACGAAACATGAAATCATTGATTCCCATCTTTTTCTCGGTGAACGATGCTTACGCACCGTACCTTGCAGTTGCCCTTACGTCTATGAAGGAGAACGCATCCAAAGAATATAACTATCATATCCATATCCTGAACGACGATATTTGCGAGTCGAACCGCGAGATGCTTTCCCGCCTGAACGGGGACGGCTTCGAGCTGGAATTTATCTCCCTGAGCGAGAAACTTCGCAAGATAGATCCCGAAGGGAAATTGAACGAGCATTGTTTCGGAGCGTTCTCGTCCCTCACCATCTATTTCCGCCTGTTCATCCCTTCCCTTTTCCCTCAGTACGACAAAGGCATCTATCTGGACAGTGATATCCTTGTGCCGGGAGACATCTCCGAGCTCTACATGCAGCCGATGGGCGACAAACTGATTGGTGCCGTAGCAGACTATTCTATCCAGCACATTACCCCGTTCATGCGCTATATAGATATGTATGACGGCGTAGATCACCGCAATTACATCAATTCCGGTGTGCTGCTGCTGAATATGAAGCGGCTGCGCGAGGTAGATATAGAGAAAAAGTTCCTTTATCTGATGAAAAAATATGGCCTTCGTACGGTTGCGCCGGACCAGGATTATCTGAACGTGCTCTGTTGGGGGCAAATCCATTACCTGGATCCCAACTGGGATGCAATGCCGTCTGAGATGAGGTCCAGTTTCGACAATCCTCACATCATTCACTTCAACCTGTCCTCCAAGCCCTGGCTGAACGAGCGGGTACCTTATTCAGACCTATTCTGGCATTATGCCCGCCGCAGCGGCTTTTACAGGCATATCCGTCGGAACTGGCGCGCCTACACGCGAAATGCCGAGGCTATGGAGAAATACAGCAGCGATATCAACGGGCTTATCAGCCTGGCGGCGGAACTCTGCGATGCCAGGGTATCCTTCCGCAGTCTTGCCGCCCGCTCGCAAAACAGAGTGAGGTTATGCTGCTAGTCACTCCAGGGCGGGATGCCGCCATCGAAAATATTCGAAAAGCCGCCCTCGATGGGCGGTTTAATGATAAAACCGAGCCCTTTGACCCACAGTGGGAGCGGGAAGCCCTGAAGGCAAACATCCTGGATTATGTAGAACAGCTGGATACTCCGCTGTTCAAGTTGAAGAACCTGGCGGCACGTGCGATTACCGGCGCGTGGCGCAGGAAGTGGAGCGATGGGGTTAATGAAATACGCGGGATGGAGAAGTTGGAGGCGTTAAGGGGTCCGGCGTTCATTACCAGCAACCACTTTAATCCCTTCGACAACGGCATTCTTCGCCGCATGACCATAGATGCGGGGAGGGGCAGGCTCTGGGCAGTCAGCGAAGGTACAAACTTCGTAATGGACGGTCTGAACGGTTTCATACTGCGCAACAGCGACGTCATCCCTATTATCAATGAGCCGTCATATATGAACGGAAAGTTCCGGGAGCTGATGCAAAGACAGCTGGATATGAACCGTTTCATTCTTGTTTATCCCGAGCAGGAAATGTGGTTCAACTACCGCAAGCCCAGGCCAGGTAAACGCGGCGCTTTTCTGTTTGCCGCCCAGTTTGGAGTCCCCGTGGTTCCCTGCTTCGTAGAGATGCAGGATCTTCCCCGGCAGATTGCTCCTCATTTTCACGATGTCAAGCTCATCCTGCACATCTTGGATCCAATTTTCCCGGATTCGTCGCTGACGGCGCGCGAGAACAGTTTCCGTATGTGCGAGCAGGACTATCTTCAAAAGAAAGAGGCCTTCCAACGCTTGTATGGAAAGCCTCTTGCTTATGATTTCACTCCCTGGGACATAGCCGGATGGGAGCCAAATTAATCTTAACTATTCAGATTACCTGGTAACCATTACTGCTACGCGGTTCTCTGCAGGGACGGGGGAGACCTTCTCGGTGTCACCCTTGAAGTCTACGGTGATGCGGTCTGCAGCGATGCCTGCCTTCTTGATGGCGTTGGCCACGTTGTTGGCACGCTTCTCGGACAGAATCCAGTTACCGCTATGGGTTCCGGTATCCTTGTCTGCATAACCGGTAACGCTGACGGTAGCCTCAGGATAAGCGTTCAGGACGTCTACGATGTTCTGGATCTTCTGAACCTCGCTCTTGCGGATTTCGGTACGGCCGATCACGAACAGAACGTTCTCGGAAGCGCTGCGGGCTGCTGCCCTTTCTGCTGCTGCCTTTGCTGCTGCTGCCTCAGCTGCTGCCTTCTCAGCTGCTGCCTTCTCGGCTGCTGCTTTCTCAGCTGCTGCCTTCTCAGCTGCCGCCTTCTCAGCTGCCGCCTTGTCTGCCGCTGCCTTGTCTGCCGCTGCCTTTGCTGCCGCTGCCTCAGCTGCTGCAGCTGCCGCTGCGGTCTCTGCAGCCTTTCTCTTTGCAGCCTGGCCGAATGCGAACTTCACACCAACGAGGGCGCTGATATTGTAGTCGAAGTCCAGGGGGAGCTTGCCGATATAGAGGACGTCCCTGTCGTTCTTCTTGGAGTTGAATTTGTCGGACAGGATGTTGTCTACGAGTTCAACCTCGAGTTTGATGGCGTCTGTGAGGCGGATAGCAACACCTGCACCTGCACGTCCGGTGAACATGAGGGTACCGGTTTCCCAGAGATAATTCTCGGTGGGGAAGTGCTCGGCAATCTCGAGAGCCTGTGCGTTGTTGAAACGGTAGTTGAGACCGGGACCTGCGAAGATGTAGGGGCTGAAAAGCCTCTTTGACTTATATTTAAATGAATTGCAGATATCCCAGACTGCATCTACATTGAACTGTACATAGTTGAATTTGTAGTGGAATTCGCCGTTGTTGCCTTCTTCGCGTGCGTAACCGTCCAGAACAGTACCCTTGGCCTGCCATCCGGAGAGTTCGCCACGGAGCTGGAAGCCGGGAACGAAGTCGTAACCTGCGCCTACAGCGATGGTGGGAGCTGTTACATTATTGATGAATTTCTGTGCCTCACCTGCGGTGTAGGTGCCACCTGCCTTGATGTCAAAGAACCAGCCA
>JAGAAU010000143.1 GCA_017615135.1 Bacteroidales bacterium
CCAGGCTGACTGCAATGAACAACGGAGTACTTGCCTTTGCCGGAGACCTGGACGAAGCTGCCTTCAAGCAGTTCCTGAAGCGATATCTGGGCAATCTCAAAAGGAGCCACAGGCGGCAGGTGCGTCCGTCGATGACCGTTCCCATGCGTTCCGGAACCCTGGTTTACATAGTGGATGGAGCTCCGGGCGAGGAGAGTGTGAACATGTCGATATATGCCCGCATGAACTTCAACCGCGAGTACTATATGACCTGCCGGCTGGCCATGATGGCGATGGAGAAGGAACTAATCCGTGCGATGGCCCCTTCGGGGATGTACGTTCAGTTCGGATATAGTCTGGAGACACTGCCGGAGGAGAGGATATGTATCAATATAAGCTGCCGTCCGTGCAGGCCTTCGGGCCTTCCCGAGGGAGTGCGTTCCATGTCGGCCCTGGATGCGGTGGGCCCTGTGCGGGAGGTTCTGCGCCGCCTGCCGTCCAGTACCATAAACAAGAAAGATCTCAACGCCTACAAGGCGGCGCTTGTCAACGAAGTGGAGGCCTCGCTGTCTAATCCCGCTTCTCTTCTGGAGCCGGTCATGTCCCGTTATTCGATGGGCAAGGACTTTACCACAGGTTATAAGGGAATAATCGGTTCCATAGATTCTGAGGCCGTTCAGACGGTCTTTGAGGCCCTGCGGAACGGTTGCCGTATAGAATACACCATACTGTGATGGGACGTGAGTTCGGAGCTATAATCCAGATAGGGGACATCCTTGTTTCTGAGGATGTGGTTTCTGAATATTTTGCCTGCGATTATGCCGCCTGCAAGGGCGCCTGCTGTATTGAAGGCGACGGCGGCGCGCCACTGGAAGAAGAGGAGGCCCTGGTGCTGCTGGAGGAGAATTATCCCCACTGCTCGCCCCTGATGCGCTCCGAAGGCAGGGAGACGATAGACCGCGACGGGTTCTTCACGATAGACCGCGACGGAGACATGGTTACTCCGCTCTGTGCTTCAGACGGAGCCTGCGCTTTTCTGTGTGCATCTTCCGAAAATGGGGCCCGCTGTGCCCTGGAGACCTGTTTTGAGAAGGGCCTTACCAAATGGAGAAAGCCAGTGTCCTGCAGCCTTTATCCAATCCGGCTCACCAGACTTACGGGGGGCGGTACGGCCCTGAATCTGCATAAATGGAACATTTGCGCCCCGGCTTACGAAAAAGGCCGCCGGGAAGGCGTAAAGGTCTATCGTTTTTTGGAAAAGCCTCTCAGGGAGCGCTTCGGCGATGAATTCTACGACGCACTCTGCGCCGCCGCCGAACATCTGTCCATCGAGTAATTATTCTCCCAGTTTGGTCTGGAGTCCGCTGCAGCAGCGAATTACTTCCTTGGAGATGCCTTCCACCTTCCATCCGTCTACGGTGCGGGTGAAGCGCAGTTTGTCTTCGAACATCTTCACCAGGCGGTCGAACGGCGCCCTTCTGCGGAAGGTCAGGTTTTCACCGTCTTCCTCGCATAGTTTGTATCCCCGCATGGACATGAATTCCACCACGGGCCCGCGCAGTTCTTCGAAACTCCCCGGCAGCCGCAGTTCCCGCGAGCAATAGCCGAATTTGGGGTAGATTCCGGCAAAGGCAGCCATCAGCAGGGCTATCTGCCATAGTGAATCTTTGCCGTTTACGAAAATCTTGGACGGGTCGCTCTCTACCAGGTTCATCGCAATGAGGATGGTAATCAGGAGCGACAGTATCACAAAGAGGTATACGAAGTATTTGACGGAACGTATAAAGTATCTCATGGCAGGGTATTTGCTGCAAATTTAAGCTAAAATGTTTACATTTGCGAAAACCTCAAACGGACAATCATGGAAAGAGAAGATCCTTTACAGAGAATAGAGCGCGAAGAGCGCGAAAGGGCTGAGAGAAGGGCAGGCGGCACCAAAAGGCAGCTTGTCATTATTGCCGTGCTTGCAGCTGCGGCCCTGATTCTTGGCGCGCTGCTTCTTACCAATGGCCTTTCACACAGGCAGCTGGTTACCGAACTTCAGATAGAGAAACAGGACCTGCAGTCTCAGATTGAGGCCCTTCGTTGCGACTACGACTCCCTCTATTCAGATTATGAATTCATCAATTCCCAGCTGGATTCCTCCCGCGAGGAGATTGCCCAGCTCGTGGAAAGGGTAAAGAGCGTGAGCGCCACCAACCGCAGCAAGATTCGCCAGTACGAGAAGGAGCTTGGCACCCTGCGTACAATCATGCGCAGTTACATAGTGCAGATAGACTCCCTGAACAACCTTAACCACAAACTTACCGCAGAAGCCGCATCCGCCCGCAAGGAGGCACGCGAGACCAGGGAGCGCAATACCGAACTGGAGGCCCAGGTAGAGGATTTGAGCGGCCAGGTGGCAGTGGGGTCGATGGTCAAGGCCCGCGGCATCAAGGCCGCCGCCTACAACCAGGCAGACAAAGTTACGGATAAGAGCAACCGGGTGGTAAGACTGCTCGTGAACCTGAGCCTCGTGGAGAACTCGCTGGCTCAGAGGGGAGATATGACCGTGTACCTGCGCGTTACCGACCCTGCCGGGAATCTGCTGAAAGACGGCAACAATATCAGGTTCAAGTTCGGAGAGGAAACTGTAGATGCCACCGCGGCCCGTACAGTCGATTACGAAGGCTCCGAGGTAGATCTTGGAATCTATGTGAACAATATTCCTGAATACGTCAAGGGCATTTATACCGTTCAGGTTTATTCTGCGCAGGGGCTCCTCGGAACCACCGAGCTGATGCTCCGCTAATGGTTTACGTCCACGTTCCCTTTTGCGGGAGCTTCTGCGTCTATTGCGCTTTTTACTCTGAAATTGTCGGGACTCCCGGTTATGCCGGGGGCGACGTTGTCGCGTCATGCCAGGCCTCGACCGGGCATCCCATATTGAGCTATATCAAAGACCTCTGTCGCGAGGCTGCCGGGCGTCGCGACGAAATCGCAGCCAGCTCTGCTGTGCCTACTCTGTACATTGGCGGCGGTACTCCGTCGCTTCTGTCTGCAGCAGATATCAAACTCATTGCAGATGCTGTTGGAGGTGGTCCGTGGAGCGAATTCACCGTTGAGGTGAACCCGGAAGACATAGTTTCCAAGGGCGAAGCCTATGTGCGCGAACTGCTGGAGGCCGGGGTGAACCGGATCAGCATGGGGGTTCAGTCCCTGGACGACGGGGTTCTGCGCTGGATGTGCCGCAGGCACAATGCTGAAACCGCCCGCAATGCTTATTCCATCCTCCGGAATGCCGGTGTGGGCAATATCAGCATAGACATTATCAGCGGAATCGGAGGCTTCCCGGACGAATGTCTGGAAAAGACTGTCTCTGAAATACTTACATGGCAGCCCGAGCACATTTCTGCCTATCAGCTCGGGGTGGATGAAGGCAGCGCCCTGGAAGAGATAGTTGATGCCGGCAGATGGCAGGAGGCTCCTGAGGAACAGTGCCGGAGTCAGTACGAATTCCTCTGTAAAACCCTCGGCGAGGCCGGTTACCGGCATTACGAAATTTCCAATTGGGCACTTCCCGGGAAGGAATCCGTGCACAATTCATCCTATTGGAAACGGGTGCCGTACGTTGGTCTTGGCCCAGGAGCCCATTCTTTCAGAATACTGCCGGACGGTACTCAGTTGCGGTCCTGGAATTCACGGCAGACCAGTGGCTGGAGTGCAGAATCGGAGATTCTCTCTCCGGAAGAAATTAGGGAAGAGACTCTTATGCTGGGTTTGCGAACGGCCGAAGGGGTGGGTGGCAGGAAAATTCCCGAGAGCGACTGGTTTGTCGCAGACTCCATTATTGCATCCCTTTTGTAAGCGGCAGCGTCTTGCTGCGCAGCCATTCTCTCTCAGACGTTTCAAGGAGCGGGGATATGGCCCTGTAAACCCTTTCGTTGTAATCGTTCAGCCACTGAAGCTCCGTGTCTGTCATCAACTCGGTAAGGATGGCGGAAGTGTCGAAGTGGCACAGGGTAAGGGTTTCGAAGCGCAGCCATTTCCCGAAGCTGTTTTCCGAGTCTTCCACGCACAGCAGCAGGTTTTCGTGTCTCACCCCGTGCTGGCCCTCGCGATATATGCCCGGCTCGTCCGAGCATACCATTCCGGGTGTCAGCGGCACGGGATTCAGATTCTGGCGTATATCCTGAGGCCCCTCATGCACCCCGAGCAGAAATCCGACACCGTGGCCGGTGCCGTGACCATAGTTCCTCCGGGCGTTCCAGAGCGGCTCGCGGGCCAGGGCGTCTATGCGGCAGCCCGGAGTCCCTTCTGGAAATATGGCCGATGCAAGGGCGATATGTCCCTTCAGGACCAGGGTGTAGTCTTCCATTTCAAGCCTCGAGCATTCCCCGAGCGGCACTGTGCGGGTGATGTCGGTAGTTCCACAGAAATACTGTCCGCCGGAATCGCAGAGATAAAGGCCCTCCGGATGCAGCAGGGGAGCATTTATGGCAGGAGTGCAGTAATGAGGCAGCGCCGCCGCCGGTCCCCATGCGGAAATGGTCTCGAAACTGTCAGATATATAGTTCTCGTCCCGTGCACGTAACTGGCCCAGCTTCAATGCGGCATCCCTCTCGGAGACAGTCCTTTCGTCTGCCATAGACCGGTCCAGCCAGTAGAGGAATTTCTCCATCGCTACGCCATCGCGCAGGTGGGCGTCTCTCAGGGCTTCCTGCTCGCTTTTGGTTTTCAGGGATTTCCACATCTGCACCGGGCTCCTGCCATCGGTCAGCTCCAGTCCGGATACTTTGAGATTTTCTGCCAGTTCCAGATTCAGGGATCCCATGTCCGCATAGAGCGCTGAACCCTGGAAAATGTCGGCAATTTCCTCTATTTCAGCATATCCGGCAGTGCGTATGCCGTCTTCTTCCAGCTCCCGGAAACTCCGTTCCGTCTGGGAGTCCTCCACTTTTTCCTTCAGCACAAACCATACGGCGTCTCCCTCCACCGGTACAAGCAGGTAGCTTATTACGTATGGATTGTATTCTATGTCCAATGCGCGCACGTCCAGCATCCAGGCTATGTCGTCCAGGGCGCTCAGCAGTATTCCGTCGCAGTTTTTCCGTCTGCAGAACTTGCGCAGCCGTTCCATTTTGCCGCTGCGGCCGGGTTCGGAATCAACTGTAAAAACCGGGGTTTGCGGCAGGGGCGGACGGTCTTCCCAGATGCTGCCAAGCAGGTCCGGCACGGCCGCTATCAGGCAGTTGCCCCCGCTCCCTTCGAAACTCTTGCGTACAGTGTCGGCAAATTTGGCCCCGGTGGCCAGGGAATCCATCGCGATGGTTACTTCGGCTCCGTCTCCGAAGTATTCCGGCAGCCAGTGGGGAATATCGGGCTGGGAGGTCCCCAGTTTGTGTAGTTCCACCCCGGTACCTTCCAGCTCCTGAACGGCCTGTATGAAGTAGCGGCTGTCTGTCCAAAGTCCGGCATGGTCTGCGCAAATCACCAGCGTAGCCGCTTCTCCGCCGAAACCGCTCAGCCAGGCCACCTGCCTGTAGCGCTCGGGCGGATATTCGCTTCCGTGCGGGTCTGAACCTCCAATAATTGCGGCGTCCCAGTCTTTGGCCCGCATCAGTGCTCTCAGTGCCTCAATCCTGCCAGCGTAAATATTCTCCATTTTTAGAAAAGCAGTTTTGACAAATATATGTATTTTTGTGCGTATGTTGATTGGAAAGCTGGATCTTGGGGATAAACCCGTGCTGCTAGCGCCCATGGAGGACGTTACGGACGTATCGTTCCGTCAGGTCTGCCGCAGCGAGGGGGCCGATATGGTGTACACCGAATTCGTGCCCTCAGACGGTCTGGTGCGCGATGCCGCCAAGGCCATAGCCAAGATGCATACCCTGGAATCCGAAGCCCCTGTGGGGATACAGATTTATGGTCATATCCCCGAAGCGATGGTTGAGGCTGCCCGGATGGCCGAAAATGCCGCTGAACTTGCCGGAGGACACGGTGCAGACGTAATAGACATAAACTTCGGCTGCCCGGTATCCAAGATTGCCGGCAGGGGAGCCGGTTCGGGAATGATGCGCGAGCCCGATAAAATGGTGGCCATTACCCGTGCGGTGGTGGATGCCGTAAAAAAGCCGGTTACGGTGAAAACCAGGCTCGGCTGGGACGATTCCTCAAAGATAATAGTAGAACTTGCCGAGCGCCTGCAGGATGCCGGAATCGCCGCCCTGACCATACACGGCCGCACCCGCTGCCAAATGTACAGGGGAGAGGCGGACTGGAGTCTGATAGGAGCCGTCAAGGCCAATCCGAGAATGCATATTCCCATAATCGGCAACGGCGACATAGATTCCCCGCAAAAGGCGGCGGAGGCGTTCTCCCGTTACGGGGTAGATGCGGTAATGGTGGGGAGAGCATCCTTCGGACATCCCTGGATTTTCCGGGAAATCAAGCATTTTCTGCGCACTGGAGAGGAAATGGAGCCGCTTACCGTGCGCGAAAAGGTTGAGATTGCACGCCGCCACCTTGCCCTTTCGATAGAGGCGAAGGGCCAGCCCAGGGGTATTTATGAGATGCGCCGCCACCTGTCCTGCTACTTCAAGGG
>JAGAAU010000144.1 GCA_017615135.1 Bacteroidales bacterium
CCGGCAAAACTTAAAGAGAATGGAAAGAAAAGTATTACTGATGATACTCGATGGATGGGGCGAGGGTAAAAAAGACCATTCAAACGCTATATATACCCAGGGCACACCCTTTATCGACTCCCTTCGGGCCAAATATCCGCATTCGCACCTTCATGCCTGCGGTGAATACGTGGGACTTCCGGACGGACAGATGGGTAACTCGGAGGTAGGTCACCTGAATATCGGTGCCGGCCGTGTGGTTTACCAGGACCTGGTAAAAATCAATATGGCCTGCCGTTCCCACACCCTGATGGAGAATGCTGAAATCAAGGCTGCATATGAGTATGTGAAGGCCAGTGGCAAAAAGCTCCATTTCTTCGGCCTTTGCTCTCACGGAGGAGTGCATTCCTCCCTCAATCATCTTTATGAGTTTCTTTCCGAGGCTCAGAAGGCCGGTCTGCAGGATGTGTTCGTGCACTGTTTCATGGACGGTCGCGATACGGATCCGCGTTCCGGCTATGGTTTTGTGAAGGAACTGGAGGAGAAGATGGCTCAGACCACCGGTCGGGTGGCAACAGTTTGCGGCCGCTTTTATGCCATGGACCGCGATAAGCGCTGGAATCGCGTGAAGGTGGCTTACGATATGCTTGTCGACGGTAAGGGCGATCAGTTCACTTCCGCACTGGAAGGCATTCAGGCATCGTACGATGCCGGTGTTACCGACGAATTCATCAAACCGATAGTTATAACTGAGGGCGGCAGGCCCGTTGCCAAGGTGGAAGAGGGCGACTGCGTTATTTTCTACAATTTCCGCAACGACCGCGCCCGCGAGCTGACTGCGGTGCTCACCCAGCACGATATGCCCGATGAGGGTATGCATACACTTCCCCTGTATTACTGCTGCCTTACTCCCTACGACGCCTCCTTCCAGGGGCTGCATATCCTGTTCGACAAGGAGGAGGTGACGGCAACTCTGGGAGAAATGGTCTCCAAGGCAGGCAAGAGGCAGCTCCGTATTGCCGAAACCGAGAAATATGCGCACGTGACCTTCTTCTTCAACGGCGGCCGGGAAACTCCTTTCGAGAATGAAGACCGAATACTCGTGAACTCGCCCAAGGTGGCCACTTACGACCTTCAGCCGGAGATGAGCGCCATCGAGGTTACAGACAAACTCATAGCCGCCATCCGCAGCGAGGAAGAAGATGTCATTATCCTGAACTTTGCCAACGGCGACATGGTTGGGCACACCGGGGTGTACGATGCCATCCGCAATGCGGTCGGGTGTATTGACGGCTGCGTTGAGGCGGTGGTGACGGCTGCGCTCGCACACGGTTATGTGGTGCTCCTTACGGCCGATCACGGCAATGCCGATTATGCTGTAAATGAGGACGGTACGCCCAATACGGCCCACTCGCTCAATCTTGTGCAGTTCATAGTGATTGGTGAACCTTCCGTGAAGGAGGTGAAAGACGGCGCCCTGTGCAATGTGGCTCCTACCATCCTCAAGCTGATGGGTATTCCTCAGCCTCCCGAAATGACTGCCGAGCCGCTCATTTAATTTTTGAACTCTGCTTATGTGGGTCTGGCTTGCTGTAGCTTCATCGGCCCTTCTAGGTTTTTACGATGTTGGTAAGAAGTATTGCCTGCGTCGTAACGGCGTCCTGTATGTCTTATTGGGCATTACGCTGTTTTCCGTGCTGTTCCTGTGCCCATTTCTGAGTGCAGGAACCGGCAGGGAGCATCTGATTCTGATATTCAAGGCCCTTTTGGTTACTATTTCCTGGGTGAGCGGGCTTTCCGGTATTAAATACCTTCCCCTGACAACTGCTACTACTCTCAAGGCCTCCAGGCCGGTGCTGGTGGTTGTGCTGTCTATGCTGCTCTTCGGGGAACGGCTGGGGATTATGCAGTGGTGCGGCGTGGTGCTGGTGTTTGCTGCTATTTTTATGCTTGGCCGGACCAGCCGCAAGGAAGGGATATCCTTTGTTCACAACAAAGGGGTGCTCTTCATGCTTTTTTCCATTCTCAGCGGAGCCGCCAGTGCGCTCTGGGACAAGCATCTGATTTCCGGCATGGCGCCGCTGTTCATCCAGAGCTGGACTAATGTCTATATCTCTGCGCTGCTCCTGCTGCTCATTGCCGGAAAGGCTTTATTTGCCAGAGAAAAACCGGAACCGTTCCATTTCGATTGGATGATGCCGCTCACGGCCGTCATAATTACTTTATCTGATGCGCTGTATTTCTATTCGCTGAGCGGCGAAGGCGCGTTGCTCTCTGTGATTACCCTCGTTCGGCGCGCCTCCATAATCGTTACTTTCGTGCTGGGCGCCATACTCTTCAAGGAACATCGCATTCGCGACAAGGCCGCAGTGCTCTCCATCCTCCTCGCCGGCCTGGTGCTCCTGGTCCTCGGCTCCGCGTAACCTTTGGGCGGTAGTCCATCCGCACCATCCACACTTCAAATAGCCCACGGCAAGCGTTGGTAAAAAGTGAGACTTTTTCGGCAGAAATTTTTGTTTACTGCCAAAAATGTCTTATTTTTGTACCCGGATTCTGTGAACGATGACCACAACGGAACGCATCATACAGTACGCCACCCTGCAGCAGGGGCCCTTCAAAAAGAAGGACCTTGCCGCCTGGCTGTCCAATGCTTCCGGAGCAGCCGATACCAGCCTGCAGAAGCAGCTGGAGCGCCTGGTCGCCGCCGGCCGGCTCACCAAGGCCGGATGGGGTTCGTACCAGCTCAGCACAGAGGCCAAGCCCCGGTATTTCCTCACCCTGAAGCCGCAGACCCAGGAAATGGGCGCATACCTCAGGCAGCGATACCCGCTGGCCGATTTCAGCATCTGGGACGCCTCTAGCGTCATTCCCTTTATGCTGCACGTGCCCAATATCAATATGGTCATCGTGGACGTAGAACGCTATCTGCAGGATTCTTTCCCGGACGCCCTCCGTGAAAAATATCCCAGCCTGCCGGTCCTGCCCAATCCCACCCGGGAGGAATTCTTCAAATTCGGCAGCACTTCCGGATGCATCGTCCTGCATACCCTCACCACCGAATCCCCGCTGGACAGCTTCGAAGGCATCCCTGTCCCGCAGATGGAGAAAATGCTGGTGGACATCGTCCTCAACCCGGAATTCGACTTCCTCCAAGGCAGCGAACTCAGCCGGGTTTACCGG
>JAGAAU010000145.1 GCA_017615135.1 Bacteroidales bacterium
CCGCAGACCCCGGCCGTAGAAGGCCGGTACGCTGAACCCTCCCGGCAGATCCCTTTCCCAGGCGTAGATCCGGTCGTCCCAACTGTCCACCTTGAAGAGGGTGAAGCGCAGCCAGGCGCTCCAGCATTCGCTTTTGCGCCCGGCCTCGGCGTACCACAGCCAGGCCGTTCCGTTACACTGTATCCAGTTGTAACGGAAGGCTGCGCTCCACTCCCGGTAGCTTGTGGCAAGTTCTGCCCTTACATCTGTGCGCAATTCCCCGGACGGCTTTGTCTTGAAACGCAGTGCCAGCCTGGCTCCGGGACTCAGCCCCAACTGTCCTCCTGCCAGTTTGAAGTCCCTGCTGCCCCGAACGATAATCCGGTGGGTATCACTCTTCCCGGAAGGCGCCATGCACCAGTCGTAAGCTACAGAGCCCCAGGGGCATTCCGCAGTAAGTCCGCTGCCGGTTTCATCCCTGTTACGGCTTCCCTGTCCGGGAGCCCCGCTGAACAGAGCGCTGAATCCGCCCGGATAGTAGCGTCCGTTCGCTGCAATGGCCCAGCCGTATGCCGGCTTCCAGCTAAGACCGGCGTATACTGCGGGACTTCGGGCAGGGAAGTCCCAGGCCAGTTCCCCGAAGAAGGAAAGCCCTTTCCATCCCATACGCCAGTCCGAAGACACGACGCAGCTGCCCGGGCCTGCCACCAGGCTTAATCCTGCATTGCCGCTTTTCCAACTGTAATTCATATTTAAACAGCCATAAGGGGAGAGAGCCCTTTTTTTGCCATAATCCATCAGGCCTCTGAGACCGTCTATGAAAATGCCGCCGTTGAAAATGAACCGCCCGGCTTCGAAACTGCCTGCAACTCCACGCAGTGCGGAAGACCAGGAGGTGCTTGCGCTGATTCCGGACTGTTTTTTTGAAAAGGCAGAGACGGAAGAAAAACCGCTCATGGAGAATCCGCTCCAGACTGCAAGCCCCTGTCCGAATCTGGCGTTGAAATCGCCGGCAACTATTTTCCATCTACCGTTCTTTCCGTTATATAAGACTGAGAAACTCCCTGGAGTAAATTCTGGTTTGCTCCAACTGCCCTTTACCGCCCAGCTTACCATCGCCCTGTCTCCGGCTTCCACCTTCAACTTGATTCCATAACAGTATTCCGGTGCCTTGCCGGCGTTCCATGGGTCACCCCTTATGCCCCCTAGCGTGCGCAAACTGCCTCCCGGAGTGAAATTGTCTCCTGAACTTTCCTTAAGGTCTACGAAATGTTTCAGGGCTTCTGCGGTGGCGGCCCCTATCCCGTCAATCAGCGCGAGTTCGGAAAAAGACAGTATGTTCCCTGTGCGGCTCCGGTAGTCCAGTATGGACGCCACCTGGTAGCCGTCCATCAGCCCGCAGGAAAGCAGCCGGCTTCTGGAAGCTGAGTTAAGCTGCAGTTTGTGCTCGCTCAGCGCGGTATATCTTTCTATTTCGCTCTCGTCCAGCTCCTCGGGATTTGCAACTCCGGCCAGAAGCATAATGGCCTCCATTAAAGTAATCAGCAACATATTCCGCAAGCTGCGAAGGGAAAACGTAAAAAACTTCCGGAAACGTATGAAACTTTAAAAAATCGTAAAAATATTTTTGTAAATTTGGGCTTTGTTGAGTTAGAAGTATGGAAAAAATCAAGCTTTTCGACAAATGCTTTCGCCCGTACATCCCGTATGAGCGCCTTTCTGAGGCTATAGACAGGGTTGCTGCACAGATTAATGCAGACTTCAAGGATGCAGACGACGTTCCAGTCTTGCTGTGCATACTGAACGGTTCGGTAATGTTCACTTCCGAACTTATGAAGCGGCTCGAGTTCCCGCTCGAACTGGTTTCCATGAAGCTCACTTCTTACAGCGGCACGGTTTCCACAGGGGATGTCCACCGCGTGCTTGGCCCTACCGCAGACCTTCGGGGCCGCCGCGTTATAGTGGTTGAAGACATAGTGGATACCGGCAACACCATAGTGGCTTTGCGGGATTATATGAAGGAAGTGGGCGCCCGGGGCATGAAAATCTGTACCATGCTTCTCAAACCGGACATCTATAAGAAAGATGTGCAGCTGGATTATGTGGGCCTGGAAATTCCGCCCGCTTTCATAGTGGGTTTCGGCCTGGATTACAACGGTATAGGCCGTAATTCCAAAGATATCTACGTTTTGGACGAAAGCGCTGAATAATGAAATACTATATTTTATTTGGCCCTCCGGGTGCAGGAAAGGGTACTCAGGCTGAACCTATGGAGAAAAAATACGGGTTCAGGCATATTTCTACCGGTCAGTTGCTGAGAGATCAGATTGCTGCCGGCACCGAACTGGGGAAGAAAGCCGCAGCCCTTATAGACAAAGGCAATTTTGTGCCGGACGAAGTGGTGGAGGCCATGATTTTCTCCGTTTTCGAGGCGGAAAAAGATGCTGCCGGCTTCATCCTCGACGGCTTCCCCCGTACCCTGGCGCAGGCCGAGGTTCTGGATGCCTTCCTCTCCAAAAGAGGGGAGAGCGTAGATGGCGTAATCTCCATCCATATTCCCGATTCCACCGTATTCGAAAGAATAAAGCACCGTGCGATGATTGAAGGCCGTGCCGACGATGCAGACGATGCCATCATTTCCAATCGTGTAAAGACCTATCACGCCAAAACCGAGCCCCTCATATCCTATTACAGGGCGCAGGGCAAATTCCGGGAAGTGGACGGCCTTGGCAGCGTGGAAGAAGTGTCGGCCCGCATAGATTCACTCATGCAGGAATGAACGTTTTCGAAGGCCTTTACAAAACAGACGGCATAACACGTCAGGCTGAAGGAGCATTCCGGGTTTCCATGAGCCTGAATGCCGATTCGGAGATTTACAAGGCCCATTTCCCGACTTTTCCCATCACTCCGGGCGCGGCTATACTGCAGCTTGCAGTGGAAGCGTTCTGTGCGGCTCAGGGCCGGCGTTTCCGGCTGGTTTCTTCCAGGGAACTGAAATTCCTTGCTCCCGTTATACCTCCTTCAGACAGCAGCCTGGTTTTTGAATTTACGCCAGCCTCTCCGGAGGGGGAACTCAAATATTCCGTGCAGGTTTACTGCTCAGATACGCCCAGAGCTAAATTCTCGCTCTGTTTCCTGCCTTTATAAACAAGATTTACAAGAAGCGCTCCCAATGCACCGGAGCAGAGAGAGCCAAGGAGAACTGCGATTTTTCCGGCATCCCTCATCTGAGCTGCAACTTCAGGTGCTTCGGCAGAGAACGAAAGGGTATCTACGAAGATAGACATCGTGAAGCCTATACCGCCCAGGCA
>JAGAAU010000146.1 GCA_017615135.1 Bacteroidales bacterium
GGGCTATCTGATGAACGGAAGCCGGCATTGCCTCATTTGAGTTGAAGTGGGTGCGGATATCCTGCGCCAGGATGTCGTTGTTTGTCGCCCATAGGAATTCTTCAAAGTCCATAGGGTACAGGCGCAATTCATCCACTTTGCCAACCGGATAAGAAAATGCCTCTTCCTCCTGCTGCTGCTGCTGATTAGTTTTACCTGCTTCATCTTCTTCGTCTGGCTTGTTCCCTTGATTCACGGCCACGCCAAGCAGGCTGCCTGCGGCCACAATATCATACTGCGGATAATCTTCCTGGAAATATTTGAGAGCAAGCAGGGCCCGCTTGCAATCCTGAATCTCATCAAGGATGACCAGTGTCTCATGCGGTACAATCCGCTCATTATAGAGAGTTTCCAGATAGGCGATGATTTCCAAGGGATTGATGTTGTCCCTAAGGAAGTTGCGTACATCAGGAACCAAATCAAGGCTTACCTTAATATAATTCTTATAATGCTCGCGCCCGAATTCTTCCAGAATATAAGTTTTGCCTACCTGACGGGCTCCCTGGAGGATGAGAGGCTTATGATCAGGCCTGTTCTTCCAGTCAATGAGTTGCTGAGTGATTTTTCTTTTCATAGCAATTACAGCCATTGATTCTGAGGCAAATATAATTAAAAACTATGAAAAAGTCAGAGAAATTTTGATTTTTTCATAGTTTTTGATTGGTTTTAGCGGGAATCCTTTATATCGCCCCGGCTAACGTACCTTGGCGTCGCAGTACCGGCAGCGCAGGTTGCTGTCTTCGTTGCGGCAACTTTTACGAGTGCGTCAAGGTTGCAGAGCGCATAGCGCGAACTCCCTGAGCGGGCACCCGCTACCCTCACAGGGCCGCACTAAACCTTACACCCGTCTGAACGCGAGACAGGCGTTGTGGCCGCCGAAGCCGAAGGAGTCGCTAAGGGCCAGGGTGATGCCGGCCTTGACGGCTTTGTTAGGCGTATAGTCCAGGTCGCATTCAGGATCCGGAGTGTCCAGATTGATGGTAGGGGGGACGATGCCGTCGCGCAGGGCGAGGACGGATGCGATGGCTTCAGTGGCGCCGGTTGCTCCGAGCATATGCCCGTGCATAGATTTGGTAGACGAAATATGGCATTTGTACGCAAAGTCTCCGAAGGCGGCCTTGTAAGCCAGAGTCTCGGCAACATCGTTCAGCTTGGTGCCGGTGCCATGGGCGTTTATATAGACCGTATCCTTTGACGCATCGAACCGGGCTTCCTCGCAGGCATCGGTAATACATCTGGCCTGAGTGCTGCCGTCTGGCCTTGGGGCGGTGGAGTGATAAGCGTCGCAGGTGCTGCCATAGCCGGCAACCTCGGCATAAATCTTCGCTCCGCGGGCCACTGCATGCTCGTACTCCTCGAGAATCAGCACGGAGGCCCCGTCTGCCATAACGAAGCCGCTCCGGTTGAGATTGAACGGCAGCGATGCATATTTGGGGTCGGTGGCCCGGGAAAGGGCTTTCAGGTTCCCGAACCCGGCGAGCCCGAGGGGAATAGTGCAATTGTCGGTTCCTCCTGCGGCGATGGCGTCGGCATAACCGTGCCTGATGGCCCTGTAGGCCTCTCCGATAGAGTGGGTGGAGGTGGCGCAGGCAGTAACTATGTCTATGCAGGGACCTTTTGCCTGAAACTTGATTGCCACCTGGCCGCTGGCGATATTGGAAATCATGGTAGGGATGAACATAGGGGAGAGCCACTGGCCGGAAGGATCTTCATACATCTTGAAGATTTCCCTGTAAGCCACAGTGAACCCGCCGACTCCAGAACCTATGTAAACGCCAAGCCTGAAAGGGTCTATGTTCTCTCCGGAAATCAGCCCGGAATCGTTCATGGCCTGCCAGGAAGCGGCCATGGCATAAATCGCGAAAGGATCCTGCTTGCGGATGAACGGTTTGTCCATGCCGAAATCGAGCGGGTCGAAATCGCGCACCTTGCCGCCTATCTTTACAGGCAGGTCCTTAGTGTCGAACTCGGTAATATAATCTAACCCGCAGACTCCTTCCGTAAGGTTTTTCCAGAAAGATTGGGTATCATTTCCTATGCAGGAAACGATTCCCATGCCGGTTACTACAACTCTTTTGTCCATATCGCTGCAAATGTAGCGAAAAAAACTTATCTTTGCATATTATGGTTTCGATGACGGACAAAGTTCCTGAGTTTATGGTCGGCAAGCACCAGCTTGTTGCGACAGTGCTCTTCACATCTTTCTTCGCGCTTGTAACCATGCTTCTTATGAGCCGCTATTTCCCCTGGACCTGGTTTTCCCTGGGGGAGGAAACGTCGTACGGCTTTACCCTTGCCTTCGTTGCGGCCGTTATTGTCTTTATAAGTATAAGTAAAAGAATATTTTACCAGTTCGGCAAGTCTGGCGTTACCTATCTTGTATACATACTCTGGAATGTGGCGGAAGTAATGGCGGTGAGCCTGATGTACAGCGCTGTTGCGATAAATGCTTCTTCGCTTGGGCTTGCGGCCCAGGATGCCGAGTTCGTAGATGTGTTCCCGCGCTCGCTGATAGGCTGCATCCTGTCTCTTGGAATTCCGTACATTCTTGCAAACCAGTATTTTGCAATTTCAGACAGAGACAAGACCATACGCCTGATGAACTATGGCAGCACGGTCACGGACATGGACCTTACCCCCCAGCAGGAAAAGCGCGTTACCCTGTTCGATAATTCAGGAGTCATAAAACTCTCGGTAACCATGCAGAACCTCTTTTACGTAGAGTCAGACGATAATTACGTAAAGGTTTGGTATACAGATAGTTCCGGAGAGCTTAAGCAGTATATGCTGCGCTGCAGGCTGAAAACCATCGAAGACAGCTTTTCAGACAGCGACCTGGTGCGCTGCCATCGCAA
>JAGAAU010000147.1 GCA_017615135.1 Bacteroidales bacterium
TAAAATAAGCAAGGACAAGCACCACGGGTATTATACTCAGCAGACCGTACCTGGATATCCTGGTCCGTTTTTTCACAAAGCCATAGACAATCAGAGCCGCGCCGAGGATGTACATCACGCCTCCCAATCCGGAAATGCCTATCGTATTCAGGGCCGCGCCGAAAAAGATAGGCAGACACTGCAGACAGATAAAGATGTTTGAATTTATATCAAGACGCACAAACTGAAGCCCCATAATCAGCAGGATCATCGGCGCGACAGGTAAAACCCGCACGAACAGATCGAGTATCAAAAGAGCTGTAATGGCCAGTTCCGGCCAGTGCGCCTTTATGAAATCAAACAGCTTCACTTTTCTTTCCTAAGTGCAACGACGGCACAGCTTGCCATAAATCCAAGAATAGTGACCAGCAAGACTATGGTTTTGCGAGAAGGCTTGGCGGGACGAATTGGAACCGTAGGAGAAATGATTTCCACAAAAGCCGGAGTTGCCTGCTGCACCTTGGCCTCTGCAGTCTGCAGCTGCTGGGCTAAATTATTGTACAGGACAAAATGGAGATTAGCCTCATTCTGAAGTCTCTCTTCCTCTACCCTGGCCCGCTGCATCACAATGCCATGATTCAAATCCACATGACGGGCATAACGGTTCTGAGCCTTTTCATACTCAGCCTTGGCCTCGTTGAAAAGTTTCTTATAATACGCCACATCCCTTTTGGCCTTTTCCGTACGGTAAGCCGTAACATATTTCTGAAGGTTCTCGTTAACGGCCTTGGATGCCTGTGCCGCAACCATAGGGTCCTGCATAGTGACGACAATGGATACCACCATGGTCTTCTTATCTATGGTAGCCTCTATCCCGGAACGAATCATTTTGGATACCTGATATTGCTCTCTGGTAAGGTGGAACGGATCTACGGGCTTGTCGGGATCCGTTTCCTCCTCCGGAACGAACCATCCCTTAACCCATCCTATCAGACGGAAAGGAGCAGACATCACTATTCCGATTACAGAACTTCTCTGATTGTTCAGCAGATACTCATACAGGGTGGTATCCACAATTTCCTTCTTGCATTTGAAAGTAACCGGAGTATCGAACAAATCCACAATGAATTCGGGAGAATTGACGATATCCGGATAAACCATGGGATAAATTGCATCCGTGGTACCAAGCATAGTGGAATTGAGACCGGCCAGCTGGGAAAGTGAGGAAAGACGGTTCACCGTATTGTTCGTCAGTTCCGGAGCCAGTTTCGTAAGCACCGAATACCTCCGGGGTATCGAGATGGCTACGAGCACGCCAATCACTGCCGAAATCAGAGTCCAGCGCAGAATAACCTTTTTATTTCCCTTCAGACGGCTTTTAAACTTGGAAAAATCGATATTGAGGGATCCTTCGTCGTTTACAGGGTAATCATCGTAATATTCTTTCATAAGGAGAAGGGATTATTGCTTTTTAAACAGACTTACAATGGTTGCAATCATGGTCGTAATGGAAGCGGCGGAAGTACCTATACCAAGCCATTCTCCCGTGGTCAGCTTATTGCGTTCAGGTTTATTAGGCACCACGATTTCAGAACCGGCATCCACAACTGCACCAAGCCCCACGGACACGGTTCCGTTCATATGGACTACATAAGTTTTGAAACGTTTGGCATGAGGGCTGAAACCACCGGCCTGACGCACATAATAGCCTACCGGCTTGTTCTTGATGAACTGTACGGTATTGGGGTAAAGCACCTCGCCCTGGATACGCACAGTAGAGGTGTATTCAGGAACTATGACTTCGTCGCCGTCCCGCAGCACCATATCGTAGGCAGAGCCGGGATTGGCAAGTGCCTTGTCGAGTTCAAGACCAACACTGTACTGCTCCGAAACCATGATTTTTCTGGTATTGATGGAGTCTTTGCCGATATTCTGGTTGATGATTCTGGACATGGTCATACGCACGTTACGCTCATACTGGCTTATCTTGCGCTTCAGCATGGCTCCGTGGATATCGCCCAGATTCGTAGGGCCGCCGGCACGTTTGATAAGGTCGCTCACCCTTTCGTCCGTGCTCTCGAGCGTGTACTGACCGGGGAAATTGACCGCACCGGAGACGGTGATGATTTTCTGCTCCACAAAGGTAGGACTCTTGCGCACCGCAACCGCATCGAAGGGTTCAAGCTCGAACCCGGGGTCTCCCTCTATCATCAGACCATCCTTGATGGAGAAAGTGAAGATGAGGGCGAGAGTATCGCTGGCTTCCGTACTGGAGGGATTGTTGATTCGACGGGAAACGTCCACCTTTACCGATGAAGCGCCCTCCGTAAGACCTCCGGCAAGGAGAATAAGGTCTTCAACGGTAGTATGTTCCGCATACTGGTATTTACCAGGGTTCAGCACATAACCGGTAATGGTGAAGTCGCCCTTGGGATTGATGTCGTTGATATTGGAGATGAAGAGCATATCGTTGCGCTTCAGCATAACGTCCGGAGCGTTTCCGGACATTATCGCGCCGATAGGGATTGCCAGGAGTTCCAGGGAACGGTCCGGCTTTTCACGGATAATCTGCGCCCTGGCAAGGAATGCGTCGGCCATAAGCCCTCCGGCATGCTCTACAAGCTGTTTTACGGTAGCTATGCTGCCGCCCAGTTCAAATGCGCCGGGCCTGTAAACAGAACCGTCTACCTGAACCATATTCTCGAACAGTTCAACGTTGCTTACGCTCACGAAGGCAGAATCGCAGTCCTGAATAGGGAAACTCGACAGATTGTCGGACTTTACGGTATAGACATGCTTGCGGGTTCCTGAAGTACGGCCCACATTCACACTTGAGGCATCGGCGTCTCCGGAGAATCCACCGGCAAAACGTATAAGGTCCGAGAGAGTTTCCCCTTCCTTTAGCTCATAGAACATGGGGCGCCTGACTCCGCCGTCCACACTTGCCATACGGTCGTATGGAGGAACAACGATTATGTCGCCCTCCTTCAGAGGGGTGTTGGCCTCCTTGGACAGACCGAAAAGTACCGAATAGACATCCACGGAAGATACCTCATTGCCTCCGCGGAGTATCTTCACATTTCGCAGGGAGCCGATGGATGTTACGCCGCCGGCCTTATAAAGTGCGTTAAGCACGGTTGTAAATGCCGAAAGCCTGTATGTGCCCGGAATATTGACCTCACCGGCTATGCTTATCTGAATGGTTCTCACCTCCGAAAGAGTCAGGCTCATCCAGGAAGTGGGCCTGGAACCCCTGAGTCCCGCATAGTATTTCGACAGCTGGGAACGGACCTTGGTGGTGGCATCCTTTATGGAAAGGCCGCTGACTGCGATGGAACCTATCTGAGACATGCTGATTTTTCCTTCCGGAGTCACGACGAGATTGTACGAGGCTTCGCTCTCTCCCCATACCTCAACGAGCAGCTGGTCTCCGGGGCCAAGTATGTAATCTTCCGGAGTAGCCGCGTTCTCATTGGGTTCGAACGACAACTGGCTTCCGTTACTGAAGAAATTATGGCCGTAAATCATCTTGGAACCATCCGCATAACGGATTCTGGAAACCACGACGCTGTCCTTAATTTCCTCAGGACCCCCGATGGGATTGGCAAATCCGCCCATTGTAGGGACCTCTTCTTCCCGGGATGCCGCACCTTTTTTCTGGGCGCCGCGGTTGGTGGCGGTATTCTTACTTCCCACCCTTTCGAGGCGGTTGGATACAGTAGGCACGCCCAGGGTGTTGGCTTTTCCCTCCTTATAGCTCTTCATGAGCCTCTGGAGCTGCTGGGTGGAGACACCCTTGGCAAGGAGTTCGGTACCAAGCTGTGATTCCGTTTTTCCTGCCGATACACCCTCCATGATGTACTTGATGATGGCATTGTCGCTCATCTGGGCATAAAGGTTCTGGCCGCAGAAAACTGCAATGAGCAGAACGGTGACTAAAGAAATTTTCCTGTGCATATCGTTGGTCTGTTTTTGACTTATAAACAAGGCTTTGCCCCTGGCAGTCCCAAGTGGGAAGCCATGTAACCGTGTAAACAGACAAAGATAAAATTTATTGGGGAATTATTCAAATAATTTCAGCTTCTCCAGACGGCCAAGCAGCGAGCGCTTTACTTTGACTTTGAGAAGGTTCTGAAACGACTGGATACGATGAAGGTCTGTACCGCAAAGACTGTACATAGACGACTCCAGAAGCCAGTGGGAATTTTCATACGCCTGGTCGCCGTACATACCGAACAGGGAGCCGATGTTAAGCTGAAGCAGGACCCCCATATCCACAAGGCGGCGATAATCTTCCCTGCCCATGTAAAGATACCGTTCCGGATGCGCCAGAACAGGGAAATATCCGGCAGATTTAACAGATGAAAGCATACCCCAGAGGTCGAACGGAGGATTGAAGTAAGAAGTTTCCACAAGCAGTCTGCGCCCGTCGTAAGGGAGCACGTCTCCGGAGGCAAGGCGGTCGCGGAATATGCTGTCCAGCATATTCTCAGACGCGAGTCTGAGGCTCAAGGGACCGCCGTAGGCGGCCTTGAGCTCCGCGTACCGCTGCCTTAAGCTGTCCGTAGTGTTAGGGATATCCTCCATGATATGGGGTGTCAGCCAGACCGTCTGAAAACCGGCCTGCTCATAAAGAGAAAGGGCCTCAAGACTGTCTTCAAGGGTGCGGAACCCGTCGTCTACGCCCGGCAGTATATGGCAATGCCAGTCCGTTGCGCCACTGAAAAAGGCGGCGTCGTTAAAAGTCTTCTTTCCCCCGAACAGGAACATCTCCTACCTCCTTCCCCTGAGCCTGGCGGCAAGCGAGCCGTCCATGGCAGACTTCATCATCCTCCTGGTACCTTCGAACTGCTTCAGAAGCTTGTTCACATCGGCCAGGCTTGTACCCGAACCCTCGGCTATCCGCCTGCGGCGGCTGCCGTTGATTCCTTCGGGATGGCTTTTCTCCCAGGGCGTCATGGAAAGGATTATCGCCTCCGTGCTCTTGAAAGCGTCGTCGGGAATATCCACATTTTTCATAGCCTTGTCCATGCCTGGAAGCATTCCGGCCAGGTCTTTCAGATTACCCATTTTCTTCACCTGCTGAATCTGGTCGTAAAAATCTGCAAGCGTGAACTGGTTATGGGCTATCTTCTTATGCAGTTCGCGGGCCTGTTTTTCATCGAACTGTTCCTGGGCCTTTTCAACAAGGGAAACCACATCGCCCATGCCCAGGATACGGTCTGCCACCCTCTCGGGATGGAACACGTCCAGGGCCTCCAGCTTTTCGCCGGTACCTACGAACTTTATTGGCTTGCCGGCCACGGCCTTGACGGAAAGCGCCGCGCCACCGCGGGTGTCGCCATCCATCTTGGTCAGCACCACTCCGTCGTAATCTATGGCTTCGTTGAACGCCTTTGCAGACAGCACTGCGTCCTGACCGGTCATGGCATCCACCACGAACAGCGTTTCGGTAGGGTTCAGGGCCGCGTGCATGCGCCTGATTTCGTCCATCAGCTCCTCATCCACCGTGAGGCGTCCGGCCGTATCCACTATCAGCACGCTGTAGCCTTCAGATTTGGCCGCCGCAAGCGCCGCGAGGGAAACCTTTACAGGATCGGCCTCACCTTCAAGACTGAAAACGGGCACTCCCACCTGTCCGCCAAGGGTTTTCAGCTGCTCGATAGCCGCCGGACGGAAAGTGTCGCAGGCAGCCAGCATCACCTTCATTCCCTTCTTGTTCTTAAGATGGAGGGCCAGTTTGGCGCAGAAGGTGGTTTTACCGGAACCGTTAAGGCCGGCCGCCATAACTATGGCCGGATTACCCTTCACATTGATGTCCGACGCCGCACTGCCCATAAAGGCGGCAAGTTCGTCGTGGACTATCTTCACCATCATCTGCTGGGGCTTCACTGCCGTCAGCACGTTCGCCCCCATGGCCTTTTCCTTCACGGAATCGCAGAAATCCTTGGCAACCTTGTAGCTGACATCGGCATCCAGGAGGGCCCGGCGGACTTCCTTGAGGGTTTCCGCAATGTTAACTTCGGTTATCTTACCTTCGCCCCTCAGTATCTTGAAGGAGCGTTCCAGTCTTTCAGAAAGGTTCTCAAACATCTCGTTCTACTTGAATAACAATAACATATCGGCATCCATGGCCTTTTTCACCTGCTCCCTGGGAACAAAATACCAGCTCCCCAGCAGTTGCCTGTCCGAATAATAATCGGGGCCCGCGGTTCCACGGCTTCTGAGTTCTTCATAAATAAGATTCCGCACCTCGTCCAGCCTGCGCACTATCCGTTTCTCCACCTCGTCGGGGCCGGCCGGCTTACCGGAGGCCTTCAGGTATGAACCGGCCGAAGCACGGTAGGAATTCATAGCAACCCTGTGCTGCCTGTCCTCCTCGAACGGGGTTCCGTCCGCCAGGGACGAGATTTTCACCCTCTGCCCGAAGGGGCGGGTAACATCTACAGTATAGTTGATTCCGGCGGCAGAATCGAAGTTGTAGGTCCTGTTCACGAACGACCAGCCTTTCTGGCCGGTGCGGGGGTCGTCCCTCTCAGCGATTTTCAGCACGTGCGGAGCAGGATACTGAATCCAGGAATCGTAGGAATATTCCAGGAAATTCCTGATTTCGGAGCCGCTCAGCCGCACTTCGCACAGACGGTTTTCGTATGCGTAGAGTGCGAACATATCGTGAAAAACAAGCTGCCCGGCCTTAAGGGTGCGGTTGACGCTCAATGGTGCGGCGATGGAAACTTCCGCCCCGGTACTATGCAGTTGAACCGTGTGAATCAGGTCCATGTATGAACTCATTCCGGCAAAAGCATCGCGGGTATTGACAGTCTCTTCCAGAATTGCCACCGGCTCGAGGGTAAAGTTCCTGACCTTCTCAAAATCCGGCCTGAAAGCTGCCCTGAGCAGAGTATCGGGGCGATTCTTATCCACCTTCAGCAAGCCGGTGGAGAGCGTTTTAGATACTTTTTGCCCATCTTTGAATTCCAGTTCCACAACGGCCTGGGCCACATACTGGGCCCTGGATCCTGAATTAATCAGGCAGATGCTGTCGCGACAGACCGTAAACGGACGATGGTCGTGCGAGCAGGCCACTACGTCTACTCCCTTCAGGCTTTCAAGCAAATCCAGACCCTGGCTTTCCAGTTCACCGCCGTCTCCCCTGCCGGTGCCGGAATGTACCGCCACCACAGTAACGTCCGGTTTTTCCCTGGCCTGTATCCTGTCTACTTCCTCCTGCACATACGGCAGCAGGGACAGAAAATCCAGCCCTCTCCAGACGCTCTCGGAGAGCCAGGCTTTCATATTTGCATTGGTGAATCCCAGCACCAGCACTTTCAGGCCGGCTTTGCGGAACAGTGCGTATTCATCAAAATAAGGGCTGCCGTCTTCCCTGACTGCATTGGCCGCCAGGAAAGGAATGCCTTTGGAATGGAACTCCTTCATCACCCTGTCAAACACCTTATGTCCGCTTTCAACATCGTGATTGCCAACCACTACAGCATCGTAACGCATGGCATCGTAAAGCCTAGGGCACAGATGCGGGGAGAGCGTATCCACGTAATTGAAGAAATATACACAGTTGTCGCCCTGAAGGAAGTCCCCGGCATCCAGCAGAAGCACGTTCTGTCTGCCCTCCGCGGCACGCACGCTGTCTATCAGAGCAGAAGCCGCAACCATAGACGGGAAGGTTCGTCCGTCCACGTACGAAGAGTCGAACACTGCACCATGTACATCGTTGGTAGTCAGAATGGTAAGACGATGCACCCCATCCGAGGGGCCACTGCAGGACCACGTCAGGATCAACGCAACTGAAAGAGCAGTGAACAAACGCGTCTTCATACTATTTTACGTATTTATTAAGGAGTTTCTCCAGATTGAATTTCAGAGAAAACACCTGCTGCCATCCCCTGAAAGCGGGGAAAGCCGTGGTGGGATTGCCCATGTGGAAAACCAGCGATACCCTCAGGTCCAGCCAGGGAGCGATTCGAGGTTCGTAAAACGCCTCCAGCCTGTCGTAGAAAGAGGTACCTCTTATATGGGTATGATAGAACCGCTCTCCGAAGTAAAGGTCCGACCCGTACTGAACTCCGTTGTACACTACCCCGTAGTAAAGCATCAGGTCTTCTCCGTAGTAGAAGGTATTGGCGATTCCGGCATTGAAGAGCCTCAGGTTCTGATTTGCTATGATGCCCCAGGGGAAGATGGTGCTGTTGGGCGCGGAACGGTCTCTCTGATAGCCCACAATAGGCCCAAGGTCTCCGTTAAGCTCCTGGAAATAATGAGGCAGTTTATCCTTAAAGAAATTCAAGGCGTCCCACTTGGCATAGACATAAATCTTATGGTTGTCCA
>JAGAAU010000148.1 GCA_017615135.1 Bacteroidales bacterium
CCGCCTCCCGTGCCAAGGTCCTGCTGCTCTGCAACCCCCACAATCCTGCGGGACGTATCTGGACCAGCGACGAACTCTCCCGCATCGGAGAAATCGCCCGCCGCAACGGTCTGGTAGTCCTCAGCGACGAGATCCACTGCGAACTCGAGATGCCCGGGCACAGCTTTATTCCGTTTGCATCCGTTTCCCCGGCCAATCAGGACTGTTGCGTCACGATGAATTCCCCAAGCAAGTCCTTCAATACCGCAAGCCTGCAGATTGCCAACATAATCACCTCCAATCCTGAGTGGCGCCAGCGGATAGACCGCGTCATCAACATCTACGAAGTCTGTGACGTCGGCCCGTTCGGCGTTGCCGGACTGCAGGCGGCCTACACCGAAGGCGAGCCTTGGCTGAAGGAGTTGAACGCTTATATCTGGCAGAACTACTGCGACTTGCGTGAAATCTTCGCTCGCCGCTTGCCGGAGTGCGGAGTTACGGAGCTCCAGGGCACATACCTCGCCTGGGTTGACGTGTCAGCAGTCGGACGCGGCTCGCAGGAGATTGTGGAAAGCCTCATCCGGCACGAACACGTACGACCGGGCCCCGGGGCCATATACGGTGACGACAACTTCATCCGTATCAACCTTGCCTGCCCCCGCAGCATTTGCAGGGAGGGGCTCGAACGCATAGCTTCCGGCCTCCGTAGGATCATGGACTGACGCCAGCATGCAATCCGGCAGCAAAGACTACCTCCTGTCTCTCATCAGGGAAGGCAAGACGATGACCTTCGCCGAGCAGCTACGCCTCACGGTGCTGCTCGCGGTTCCGGCCATTCTCGCCCAGTTCTCTTCCGTGATGATGCAGTATATCGACACTGCCATGGTAGGCCGTCTGGGCGCCAACCCTTCCGCTTCCATCGGCCTGGTGGCAACCAGCACCTGGATATTCGCCGGCTTCACAATGGCAGTCGCGACCGGTTTTTCGGTGCAGGTGGCCCACCGCTGCGGTGCCGGCGACTTTGTCGGAGCCCGGCAGGTGCTTCGGCAGGGACTTGTGAGCACGTTGGCAGTCTCTTCGCTCTTCTGCATCCTGGGCGTCAGCATCAGCGGAGCGCTTCCGGTATGGCTGGGCGGCGTCCCTGAAATCAATGGAGACGCCAGCGCATACTTCCGCATCTATTCGGCGTTCATCCCTTTCGGCGCCGTGGGGTATGCCGCCAATGCCATGCTTCAAGGAAGCGGCAATATGAAAGTGCCGAGCATACTCTACGTCTCGATGTGCGTGCTCGACGTCATCCTTAACTACGTGTTCATCTATGGCTGCGGGATGGGGGTGCGCGGTGCCGCCCTCGGTACGGGACTGTCCGAATTGCTGACGACGGCCGTCTCCCTGTGGTTCGTGCTCTGCCGAAGCAAGGAACTGGGAATCATGGGGGAACGGGGCTCCTTCATCCCTACTGCTGAAATAGTCTCCAATGCTGCCGGCATCACTGGGCCGATGTGGCTGCAGAATCTGGTGATGCGCGGGGCACATGTCGCCAGCACGGTGATTGTGGCACCGCTGGGCCCGATAGCCATAGCTGCGAACGCTTTTGCGATAACGGCCGAAAGTTTCTGTTACATGCCGGGGTACGGACTCGAGGAAGCGGCGACGACGCTGGTCGGGCAGAGTCTTGGAGCCCGCCGCAAGGAGATTGCCCGCCGCTTCGCCCGTATTACTATATGGATGGCGGCGATTATCATGACGCTGCTGGCCGTAGCGATGTTCGTTTTCGCACGGCAGCTGATGGAACTGCTGAGTTCGGACCCGGACGTGGTGGCCCTGGGCGCACGTGTACTGCGGATCGAGGCTTTTGCCGAAACATTCTATGCGGTCTCGATAGTGGCGTACGGTGCCTGTGTGGGGGCGGGCGATACGATGGTTCCAACCATACTCAATTTCGCCGGCATGTGGGTTATACGCATCGGCCTGGCGATTTTTCTCACCCCGCGCCTCGGCCTCGTGGGCTACTGGATTGCGATGTGCATCGACCTTAACGTCCGTGGCATCCTGTTCCTCGGGCGAATCAAGGGTAACGGCTGGATGCGCAAGCGTCTGGTTTGAGCTCGCCTGCGGGCTTGGTTTTGTTTCTTCTGCAATAAATTATTAGATTTGTGGTATGAAAAAGATACTTAGTATTATCATTGTCGCGGCTGCGCTGGTGGCTGTGACGGCTTGCGGCAATCGCGGGACCAAAAACAATTCCGAAGAGAATTCCCAGGTTGATTCGCTCATGCAGGCCTTAGACCAATCCTCAGTTATGAAAGAACTCGACACCCTTCCCGAAGAGCCTGTATTCGACATAGTTACGACTATGGGCACTATCCGTGTCCGTCTGTACGCGGACACTCCCCTGCACAGGGACAATTTTGCCAAGCTTGCGATGAGCGGGTATTATCGCAACGTGTTGTTCCACCGTGTCATCAAAAACTTTATGATTCAGACCGGCGATCCTCTCACCAAGGATAAGGCCAATGTGGACAAGTATGGTACCGGCGGCCCGGATTACCAGATTCCGGCGGAGATCCTGCCCAATCACCATCACAAAAAAGGCGCTCTCGCAGCAGCGCGCAAGAGTGATATCGCCAATCCCCTCCGCGAATCCAGCGGCTCCCAGTTCTATATTGTCCAGAGTGAAGAAGGATGCAGCCACCTTGACGGAGCCTATACTATCTTCGGTGAGACTATCGACGGATTTGACGTAATCGATAAGATTGCTTCGGTCGAGACCGGTCCCCGCGACCTCCCAAAATCCGCCATCAAGATCGCGAATATAAAATTAGTTA
>JAGAAU010000149.1 GCA_017615135.1 Bacteroidales bacterium
GATTTCCAATGGATTCAATGGAACTTTCGATTCAGTGAGCGTAATAGACCCCTGCGGCTTTACCGAGAACGGGACCTTCTATTATTACTATAAGGGCACAGATGAAGAAAGGAAAGTACATGTACTCATCGGAACTACCAAAAACGGATGGACCTTCACCCCGGTAGAGACTCCCTGGAAGCAGAACTGCGGAGTGGCAGACGTCTTCAAGTGGAACGGACGCTATTACCTGTATGTGGCGCGTCGCATCTATGTCTACGACGATCCTCTCAGTGGAGACGAGGCTACTGAATATGAAATTATCCAGAAGGGCGGAGCTCCCGACAACTGCGACTGGTATTCCATCAACGGTGGTAAGATTTTCCGCCTTGAAGGAGTGGATAAGTGGTTCCTGGCATATCAGGCCGGTACCGTTCACGGAGACTTCCCCGAGCGTTTCCATGTAGCGTACTCAGACGACCTGGTGCATTTTACCAAGGTAAATAACCCGCAGCCCTTCTTTACCCGCGGACCGCGCGGAGAGTGGGATCAGGGTGCGATATGGGCTCCGTCAATCTTCGAGTACGAGGGTATGCTCTATATGTACTATGAAGGATGGGGCAAGGAGGGAGACGTACCCAACAGGGACGCGCTCTATTTCCTTGACGGTCAGGGTGCCCATTCGCAGATAGGAATTGCATCCTGTTCCAAAAAAGATTTCCTTAACTGGTGCGGCCTGTGAGAAAATGCCTTGCTGTAATAGTTTCGTTGCTGCTGCTGTCTTCGCTTGATTCTTTGGCCAGACAGCAGTGGACGGCGGAGTATGCCCAGAACTGGTGGGACAGGACTGAATGGCCGCTTGGCTTTACCATCGACCTGCCTGCCGGAGAGGCTCTTCCGGATGGGTTTGTCTCAGAGCTTGGCAGATGTACTGCTCTGGGCTGCAATACGGTACGTCTGGTGCTGGATTGCTCCGCTGCGGATGCCTCCAAAACTATTAAACAGCTTGCCAGGGCCCTGTCTGTCATTCAGCCTTCCGGGCTCAGGGCCGCCGTCGTACTGACCCCGGGAGACGCACTTTCTGCCGCTTCTTACGGGCGGTACTCCAAGATGGCGGCAACGCTGGTTTCTGATTTCAAGGAAGACGGACGCATACTTTACTGGAATCTTCTCCCATCACCGGAACAATCGCTTTCGGGTTTTTGGGAGCTGCAGCAGCCGGTAGCTGAATTGTTCCGGTCCGTGCGTGCAGCCGAACCCTCGCAGCCCCTCTGCGGCACAGTTATCTGCCCATATGTCTACGACTGGAGGCTTTTCGGCCGTATGGACATTTTTTCTGCCATTACCCTGGAGTCGGATATCGTAGCTCTTTCTTTCACAGGACCTGTTTCCGAGCTGACCGATTGCATGAAAACGCTGTCTGTTTTCCGCAGACCAGTGGTTTTCGAGCGTTTTATCTGCCGCGAGAACGAAGCTACCATAGACCGTGCGCTGCCAATCATTAAAAGGGAGAAGGCCGCGGCATTTTTCTCGTTTGCCGACATCTGGCCAGACGGAAAACACCCTTACAGCATAGCTGAGCCCGATATGATACGCAGATTGGCGATGAATAAGCAGCTTGCCGGAGAGAAAGCTTCCTGGCGGGAGACCGGTTGGGGAATTTCAGCCCCGGACCCTGCCTGCGTGAGGCAGTGGAGCGAGCGGCAGGCTCGGGACTGGTGGGCACTGCAGGAATGGCCTGTTGGCTGCTGCATGGTTCCCGGTACCTGTGTCAATCAGTACGATATCTGGCAGGCGGAGACCTTTGATATAGCGTCGATCTCTACAGAGTTCGCACTCTGCCGCAGCCTTGGCTTCAATCTGGTGCGTATTTACCTTCACGAGGATCTCTGGTTCAGAAACGCCGCCGGCTTCAAGGAGAGGATAGGTGAGGTATTGGACATTGCAGAGCGCAACGGAATCCGCCTTACCTTCACTTTCTGTACCAACGGAGGCAGCTCCAGACCCGTTATGGACGGAAAGCAGGTGAGGGGTGCCGGTTGGGCGCAGAGCCCGAAGGATGAAATCTTCTTCGATGAATCCCAGTGGCCCCGTTTCAAAGCCTACATGCAGGATATCCTGCGCTCCTTTGCCCACGACAGCCGCATACTTTACTGGCTTATATGGAACGAGCCGGAGAATCTGCAGAGCCGCCAGCGGCGCAGGGATGTGATGAAAATTATGGACCAGATGTATAAATGGGCATGGGAGGTGCGCCCGGACCAGCCTCTGGCCTCGTCACCCTGGTTTCCTTTCAATCCAAATGGCTCCCAGCGAATCCGCTACGATGTGGAGGCCTATGCCCTGCGCTATTCAGACATTGCAGTCTTTCACTGTTACCGTCCTCCGAAGATGCTGGAGAACTATATCCAGTGCCTGTCCCGTTTCCGCCGTCCCATGGTGTGCGAGGAATATATGGCCCGCGACCTGGGTTCTTTCTTCGACCTTTATATGCCCATACTCAAGCGAGAAAAAGTGGCTGCCATCAACTGGGGCCTGGTGCATCCTTCCGCTCCGGGCACGAATCCAAGCGCTGTATGGCGTCATGGCATATTCTATAACGATTGCAAGACTCCCTATAATCCGGCGGAAGTTGAATACATACGCTCCTTCTGTGCAGACAAATCTGCTGCCGGGCAGGAATCGATATATAAGATTTATCCGAATAATTAATTCTGTATGAAGAAGATACTTGTTTTCCTTGCACTTTGTGCGCTATGTGTGAACGTAGCGGTGGCAAAAAAGAAAAAGGCCGAGCCGCAGTCGGTGCAGCCGGTCTGTACCCAGTGGACTCCGGAGCAGGCCCGTGCCTGGTGGGCAGACAAGGAGTGGCCTGTGGGGTGCTGCTTTGTGCCTTCCTATGCCGTGAACCAGTTCGAGATGTGGCAGGAAGAGACCTTCAACCTTCCTGTCCTGGATAAAGAATTCGGTCTTTGCGAAGAACTCGGCTTCAATCTCGTGCGCATCTACTTGCACGAAAAGCTCTGGTGGGCAGATGCTGAAGGATTCAAAAACAGAATCGACAAGGTGCTGGATCTCTGCGCTTCCCACGGTCTGAAGGTCACTTTCACCTTCTGTACCAACGGCGGCAAGGAACAGGAACTCGGCCCCCAGCCGAAGCCCGTCCCCGGCGTGCACGGCGGTGGCCAGTGGTGCTGCAGCCCTTCTACGGAGATGATGAACAATCCGGAGCTCTGGCCCCGTTTCAAGGAATATCTCCAGGATATACTCCGTACTTACGGCAACGACGACCGCATTCTCTACTGGTGCCTTCAGAATGAGCCCGAGAACATAAAACCGGGCCGGGACCCCATCAACTGGATGAAAGCCCTGTACGAGTGGGCCTGGGAGGTGCGTCCTTCCCAGCCTCTGTCTTCTCCCGTCTGGCAGAGACCCGGATATCGCGGTGCAACGACCAAACTGGATGCCATCACCTGGGCGCTCGGCGCTTCGGACATTATCACTTTCCACTGCTATTACGGTCCGGACGAGCTGGAGACTTTTATAAAGATGCTCTCCCGTTTTCACAGGCCCATGGTCTGCCAGGAGTATATGGGCCGCAGCCTGGGCAGCACTTTCGAGTTCTGTCTGCCCGTGCTTAAGCGCGAAAAGGTCGGCGCCCTGAACTGGGGCCTGGTGGAAGGTAAATGCAAGTACCGTTTCCCCTGGAATCATAAACTTTCCGACGGTGAGCCGGAAATCTGGTTCCACAGCATTTTCTGGGAAGACTATACCCCCTGGAGGGAATGTGAAATCATATTTATCAAGAGCCAGACTGCCGATAAATCTCTGGCCGGAAAGAATTGTAAATATCCGCTTTGATTTATGAAACTGAGGTCGCTTTTTGCTTTTCTCCTAATCTCGGCATGCGGTGTCCAGACTCCGGACGAAACTCCCGGGTTTGAACTCAATGCCGTTATAGATGCAGGCAGCCGTGTAGCATTAGACGGAGTTAAAATGCTCTGGCAGGACAATGATGCAATAGTCCTGAACGGCATCGTTTCTTCTTCTGTTTCGATTTCCGGGGGCGGTTCCGTCGCTTCCTTCAGCTTCCCTGAAGATCCTGGCGCGCCGTATTACGCTCTCAGCCCCGCATCTCAATATAAGCAGAATGGGGTTATTACCCTTCCCGGACAGCAGCATTGGGTGGATGGCGGCATCGACCCTTCCACTGCACTCCTGTACGGGGTATCCCAGACCAATCCGGATATAGCCTTCCATATCGGAGTCGCCTTCATGCGCATTACCATCAACGGTGGCGACAAAGGTCATGCTGTCAAGCGCATAGAGCTGTCACCCGTAGGCGACGGGCAGATGTGCGGTGATTTCCGGTTTTCTGACGAATCTTCACTGGTTGCCGTTGCCGGCAGTGGAAGTGCGGGAGTATCTGTCAGTTGCGAAGGCGGTATGCCTCTCGGTTCCTCAGTTGTGGCGGCCATCGCTCCGGGCAGTTATGCAGAGGGTGTCAAGTTGCGCATAGTGGACGAATGCAACCACTATCAGGACGTTGTTTCACATAAAAGTTTCACGGCAGTTGCCGGGGTGGTTTACAATACCACCGTCAGCTTCACTCCCGCCGGAACGCTCATAGACAGCAGCATTTCCGAGGGAACCGAAGGAGGTGAAATTCCTACCGTTACCGTGAATACGGTAAGAGTGGGTATCATGGGCGATTCCATATCCACTTTCAAGGGCTGGATACCGTCTAATTTTGCGGCCTATTACCCCCATACCAATTCCACCAACGGCAAGAGCCTTACCGAGGTGGAGCAAACCTGGTGGTACAGACTTATTTACGACCTGATGCCCAAAGCCACTCTGGATATGAATCTCTCCTACAGCGCCTCGTTCGTAACCAAGCTGGACGACGGTAATGCGCGGGACAACTGGACTTTCCCTACGCGTTGCGCGATGTATGAAAATCCCGATATAGTCATTATTCACGGTGGAACCAACGACCGTGGAAAAAGCCGCGGAGCAATGGTGCCGCTCGGAACCTACGATTTCGACACTCCGGTGGATGAACTCGACATCCGGGCCTTCCGTTCTGCATATATCAAGACCATACTCCAACTTCAGGCCAATTATCCTGGCGTGAAGGTTGTCTGCCTGATAAACAGCGTGCTTTATCAGGAGAATACTGAAGACGAGACCAAGAATTACCTGCGGCTGGCTGAGTCTATCCAAACTATAGCAGACCACTACGACTTGCCGGTCGTGAGCCTGAAAGACCTGAGCTATGGCACTTTGGACGGTCTTCATCCCGATCCTTCAGGCTCTCTGGTGATTGCCAAGAAGGTATATTCCCGTCTTGCAGAGGAGAACCTTTTGTATTACAAGCGTTAAAAGTGCATAGAAAATGAAGAAGTTACTGACCGTAATAAGTGCCTCGATGCTGGCCCTGCTGCTGGCAATGAGTGCTGCACCCCAGTCGGAGGCGCGTCCCCGCAAAAAACTTCCCACTCCGCTTCCTATAATGGAAGTTCCGAATTTGCGCTTCGAACTCAGCATGGATGCCTCCAGAGGCGTGTTCATTCCTGCCGGGAATATGGAGGCCGTTCCCCGGAGTTGCGATTTCTGGCGGCTCATCCTGGACGATGGCCAGCTCACCGAAATCCCGGTACTGTCCAGCAGCCAAAAGGGGACTTTCCGTTTCGAAGACGGGGCTCTTGTAGTAGAATATGCCCAGCTTCTCTCTGAGTACGGTGCCGTGTATACCATCAGGTTTACGGTAAGGATAGAGAAGGAGAACGGGCTTCTGAAGTTCACTCCTGCAGTTGAGAACAGTGCACAAGGGGTTCGCGTGAATGAATGCTTCTGCCCCATGGCAGACTTCCGTTCGCTTTGCGGAGAAAAAGAGCAGGATGCCCTTTACTGGCCAGAGGGTCCGGGAGTGCGCCATAAGGATCCCTGGAAGTGGTTGGACGGTATGACTGCCGCCTATTACAATCACGATGAATACGAAACCCATGTAAACCTGGTGTATCCCCGTGCGTCTATGAGCTGGTACGGAATTCAGTCTGCCGACAAATTCCTGTACTTCTGCCGCCAGGATCCTGATATGCGATTCTGCTTCCTGAGCCTGCGCCACAGCATCGGTGGCGACAATATCATCTGCACTGTCGATCATTTCCCCATGGCTCTGGAAGGGGAGAAGATAACCATGCCTTCAACTGTCGTGGGTCTGTTGGACGGAGACTGGCGCACTGCTGCCGGTCTTTACCGTGCCTGGGCCGAAGAAAGCTTCTACAAGCCCCTGAAGATTGATGACTGGATGCGCACCATGACCGGATTCCAGAGGGTAATCATGCGCTCCCAGTACGGAGAAGACTATTATACACCGCAGGATTTGCCTGCTCTCTATGAAGAAGGTGCAAAGTATGGGATAAAGACTCTCTTCCTCTTTGCCTGGTGGAAGGAGGGTATGGACAGGGCGTATCCCAAGTACGAAGAGGCTTATCCCGGGGCCTTCAAGGACCTTGCCGACAATATCCGGAAGGTTCAGGAGATGGGTGGCCGGGTAATCCTGGAGTGCAACTGCCATTTCATGGATCCTTCAGGCGATTTTTATAAGAATTACGGCGAGGAATGTCGTCTGCTGGATATCAACGGAAACGAGTATCGCCCGTCCTTCGTGTATGCCGGCAGGGGAGAGCTCCGTCAGCGACTGGGCAAGGTTCAGTTCCCTCTGGCCTGTGAAGGTTCTCCGCGCTGGAGGCAGCAGCTTGCAGATCAGGTGCGTTTGTTGGAATCTTTCGGGGCCGACTGTCTGTTCATGGACTGTTACGGCTTCTGCCCTTATCAGCTCTGTTTCAACTCAACCCATGATCACGGCAACCGCACCGACGAAGCCTGGAAGTATCACCGCATGATTTTCCAGGATGCCATGGATTTCTCCTATTCAAAGGGTAAAGTCCTTGGTACTGAGGGTGTTACTGATATTGCCGGCGCTTATTGTCAGCTGCTTCACGGCAATATCCAGGCAGACTACAAGGTTAAGAGCGACCAGTTCCCACAGCTCTTCCGTTATACCTTCCCTGAGCCTGTAACTACCGAACGTGGTTTCCTTTCTTCCCGCGGAGATTATGCGCGTCAGGTAAAATGCGCGTTGGTGATGGGCGAGCGCTATGATTCCCAGCTCTGGGTGTGCCGCAAAGGCATGGCTGCCGACCCCGCATATGCTGAACCCATGGGCTGGTGCGCTTCCAAACTGGACGAATACGGAGATTTCTTCTATTACGGAAAATTCACCGTTCTGGATACCAGCGAGCTGCCCTATTATGTAAAACGTTCCGAATGGTACAACGCAGACGGAAGCAAGGTTCTCCGCGTGCTCTACAATGCCGCTGAGCGTTCGACTGCCGTGGTCTGCGGACTCAGACTGGGACCGGACGAGATGCGTTTCGATATTTTCGACGTTAAAGATTATCTGAAATGAAAGTTGTCTTTTCTGCAGTAGCCGCGCTGCTCTGCCTCAATGCCTGTTCCCTCAAGGAAGCTCCCGAAAGCCATTATATGGTTTTGGAAGCCGGGATAAACGATTCCCGCACCGTTCTGGACGATATAACCAAGGTATTATGGCAGGACACTGACGAAATTTGCGTAAACGGGCAGAAATCCACTTCCGTTACACTGTCGGAAGACTGCAGCCTGGCGCAGTTTACTCTTCCGCTTCTGGATCCTCCTTTCGAAGCGATTTATCCGGCATCCGCCTGGGTGGAAGGTAAGGCTGTACTTCCGGAACAGCAGCGCTATGTACCACAGTCTTTCGACCCGCGTGCCGCTCTGATGCTTTCATACTCGGCATCGGGTAATTCCATGTTCTTTTCACATGCGTCTTCCTATCTGAAAATCAGCGTTGCCAATGCCGGCGGTGCTGCCATCAAAAGGATTGAGGTGCACTCCATCGGAGACGAGGATATGGCTGGCAGTTTCGGTGCGGATTTCCAGAACAGCTGCCTGGTGCGGGAGTCTGCATCCGGCAAATATGTTACCCTGCTGCCCCGTGAGGGGGAGAGTACCCTTCCGTTCGGAGAGCCCCTGTATATAGCTGTCGCTCCCGGAACCTACGCTTCGGGTATCAGGGTGAGAATTGTGGATGAAGAATATCATTATGCCGATATTTCCTCCTACAAGTCCTTTACTGCCGAGGCTGGCAGGGTGTACCGCACAAGTATGGATTTCACCCCTACGGGAACCGTTATCGACAGTGAAATGCCGGAAATTGCACCTCC
>JAGAAU010000150.1 GCA_017615135.1 Bacteroidales bacterium
GCGCCGGTTGCGTAAGCAGAGTACGGGAGAGTGACAGTTATCCCAGTTTCCGCATCCAGGGCCGGGATGCAGGGGCTGATGTCCGGAGAAGCCACCAGGCCGGTGTACTGCAGGTCTGTCCCGTCGGCCACAAGGCTTTCCGTGCCGTATTCGAGCACTTCGTCGTGGTCGTCGAGCTGCAGCCACGAGGCCAGCGTCCAGCTGTCTGCAGTTCCAAAGGAACTCGAAGAGGCGAAAGGATCGACCGTGTAGACCTTAGCCGAGCATGAAACTATGCCCGAATTGGCCCTGTCAATCTTTGCCGTCACTTCTTCCAGCTGCACCTGGCCGGACCCGAAACTGTAATTCTGCTGAATAAGGTAACCGTTGCTGGACAGGGTCTTAAGGTGCATTTCCCAGGAAACGTATCCGTTGCCCACGTTACTCCACCCCACTGCGGGATTAAGCTTGTCAGCATCTTTAGACCACTTTGAACCTATGGTCTTGCAGCTCCTTGTGACGGTAAAGCCCAGAAGGCTCTGGTACAGGTCCGGGGCGAAATCTTCGTAATACAGGCGGCTGCCGTCCCTTCGGTAATAGAAAGGCCCTATCTCTACGGGGGCGCCGTCCAGCGGAAGCACTATATCGGACGAGCAGAAACCCATGCGTGGATTGACTATCTCGGTAGGGATAAAACCTACCTCATTACCCAGGAAATATACGCCCAGCAGCTGTGTAGTGGGTCCGTATGCATCCACATACCAGTCTGCGCCGCTGCCGCTCACGTCCATCTGCGGATTGTTGGAGTCGAAGAGGAAAACCTTCCCTTCAAGATTGCGCCCTTGCTTGTCTTTGATTTTTATATGACCGCGCTGGCCCACATACAAGGCTTCATCCCAATCCAAAGTCCAGGTGATATCCGGAGGGCCGATGTACGTTATCTTGCACTGTGACGATATGGCACCGTCCCAGGTCCTGACGGTAACGGTGATTGCGTCTCCCACCGATACTGCATCATTTGGAGTTACCGTAACGCCCGACTGTCCGGTGACTACTGTGAACTTGCCGGTCTTGCCGCTGATGCTGTAGGAAAAATCGCCGTCAGACAGGCTCAGATTGGTGTCCAGGCCCACTGAGACGGCATCTTTTGTCTGCAGGCTCAGCTGGCTGCTCTGGAAAATGAGCACCCGGGTGTCTTCCAGGTTGCTCTCCACTTTCCAGTCGCTTCTCAGGCAGCCTTGGTCGCTCATGGCCAGGCTGACCGAGTAACGGCAGTTGCGGGAGATGTCGAAATTGGATGTGGCATCCTTACCCAGGAAGAGACGCGCCGTGAAGGGCTCTCCGGTCAGGTGTCCGGAGCGGTCTGAATAGACCCCGGCAATCTCCAGATAGGTACAGAGGGACGGATTTCCTCCGGCCTCAGTGACCTTGTCCGGAGTCTTCTGGTCAGGGTCCGGATTGCCCTGAAGGATATCTCCCTGCATGTTTTCAAGGAGATAGAACGTGCTGGTATAGCGGCCGACGGCGTTGAGGGCGGCGATCTCTGCAGCGGAGGCAATGTCTCCGTTGCAGACACCGCCCTCGGCCGTGGCCGCTCCCCTTCCGGAAATGGGGCATACCCTGTTCATCTGCTTTACCTTTATGGAGCTGAACGTAATGCTCCCGTGCTCCAGACCTGATGTATCTACTGTCAGGTTGAGCCTTGCGGCAAGCCTTGTCATACAGAGAGTTACAGGCGGTTGTGGATAAGCAGCCGTAACTGTCTGGCAGCAGGCCATGGGCAAGCCTCTTTTCCAGAGGGAGACCCCGCTGCAGCGGTATCTCATTCCGTTTGTCCCGTCCAGGGTCTGCGGCACCGACTCGGGGCTGCAGTTGGCCAGGGCGACTATCTCGTAACTGTGCCCTATACCCAAAGGCACAGTAGCGGAAATGCCGCCCGGGCCGCCTGCAGACTTCTTTACAGTCAGTTCCGGCAGGAGGCTGCCGTTTTCGTAAAAGTAGAGTTCTATCCTGCCGATGGAATCTTCCGGAGCCGGAATGCTGCTGCGCGTGGGGACGCACACGTCAAAGCGCACGTCCACGGTGCCGCCGGGAGCCTTGCCCCTGTACTCCGGCTCCGCCTGCGTACAGGAGGCAAAGAGCGCCACGGCTGGCACCAAGAATCTTAACAAAGCTCTCATGATACTAGAATTCAACGACATAGGATTCAGAAAGCTCCCACCCGGCAATCGCTATCAAAGCGTCCTTGCGGGTCAGGTCAACAGTAATGGTCATGTCAGAAAGGTCTGCGTCGGCAAAGCTGTAGCCGCTTGCGGCGATAAGGTTGCCGAGCGGGACCTCATAAACAGGAACGCCTCCTGAAGAGACCTCCAGCAGCAGGCTCTCGTCCGTCTGGCGTGGAAGCCTCAGGCTCCAGCTGCCGACACCCTCCCGGGGTTCGCAGTCGAAGCTGCCGCCGGACGGATCCAGGCTCACCAGGTCGTAGCCCTGTACGGTTCCCCTCACCTTCACTTCCCCACCTTCAGGCATTCCGAGCACAATCAGCTTCAGGAGGGCGAAGTTCTTGTGAGGCAATACGATACACTCATATTCGTCATCCGCAAGGGCCGCTTCCTCCGAGCAACTGTAAACCTCGTCGCACTGGTGCGAGTACCGGATGGAGAGCAATCGTCCGCCCACCGTGTTCATGTCGGTTATGCCGGTGAACACGGTGATGGTGGACTTCTTGCGGGGAACGATAACGCTGTAATTGCCACTTTCGAAATCCTCGCGGGTCAGCATCCCCTGTTTGACCACGGTGCCGTCCTGGATTACGCTCACCAGCACGTTTCCCTCGGTCTTGAGGGGTTCGACGGGGCGGATGAACAGCTCGCAGGGGCAGACGCTCCGGTCTTCCTTGACCGAGCATGCGCACAGGGCCAGCATCAGCGGCATAAAGCAGAGAATCCTGTTCATGGGTTATCAGAATTCTTCTTCGTAAGCAAAGTCATCCTCCCACTCGGAGACCGTGATGCTGAAGGTGCAATCCACGTCCGAACTTACCTGGGGGCCCGATTTGTCAGGATCCGTGGAACCCGGTGCGGTAAGGGTGAGGCCGCTGATATGGTACACTTTGTTGCGGTCGATAGTGGGGTTTCCGCTATATCCTTGTCCGGGAATGGTGATGGGATAATAGCAAGTACGGCCGTTGTAGTCGCATTGCAGCACCAGACGGGTCTTTCGCGCGCACCACTCATCCGCCACCGAGTCTTCATCTACAGGGTTGGGATACACGTAGAAGGTGTGCGCCGTGTTGTAGGTCTTACCCTCCGAAAGGTCTCCGTTCAGGTTATCGTCCATCAGCAGGTCTGCCAGCTGGGGCGGATTTGCGGGCAAACCCTGCTTGCATATCCATTGCTGGGGAATGACTCCAGTGCAGCCATAATTACCCACGGCGGCCACATTGCTCATGTAGATGCGTTTGAGCGTCATAGGCACCGCAGACAGGTGAGGGTCGGAGAATGAACGGGTAATCTTGTTCAGCACCACCTTTGCCGCTATGTGCTTGACCGTTACGTCTATACTGCTGTCCTGCATCACCCTTGTCGCGAAAGATCCGCTCATCACAAGGGCATTTGGAGCGTTATCCGAGAGGTTGCTTTGCAACAGGGGGAACTGGTCCAGGCTGGTGATTCCGGAAATGACCGGTGCGTTGGCCACTGCCCAGACCGTCTTGTCTCCCGGTATGACGGAAAGGCTGATCTCTGAACCGTATGCCACCCTTTCGCTTGCTTGTTCCAGCTCGCCAAGGGCATTGAAAACGAACACCTGCACGGTGTTGGCAGTAAGGTCCGCGGTATTGTCCGCGCCCAGCATCAACCTTGTCCTGGGCATACCCACATTGACGCTGAGGGTTACGGGTGAAACTTCGGGATTTGACATTTCACTGTCGTGGCTGCAAGAAGCCGAGATTGCGGCAAGCGCTGCCGCTGCGATAACGAATTGTGTTTTCATGGTCTTTTTCTCCTACATTTTAAATTACAGTTCATAAGGTACTTCTTCTCCAAGGCTTACAAAGTCTATCCGGGTGCAGAGCACATCCACCGAAGTGCGTTCCATACCGTCCACTCCGGTGTAATGCTGGATTTGCAATCTGCCCCACACATGTACGTAGCGCCCCTTTTCAATCTTTTCCAGGTCCCTGACGTTCCTGCCTTCAAAGGCAGTGACGTTGTGCCAGGTGGATTCGATGACAGGGGCGCCCTCCTTGTTTTTGTAGGCGCGGTTGGTGACCATAGTGAATTTTGCCATGCGCCGCTCACCGATGTTCTGCAGACGCACGCTGCCCACGACTCCGAGCAGTTCAATTCTGTTTAGTTGTTCCATTAGTCTTCCATAATTGAAGTTTTACTATCGGGATACCCGGCCCGGGCGGACCTTCGTCCCGAGTGCAAAGGAATATCATCCGGGGCAAAGGACAAGCGACCGGAAGGCGCAGGAGCCGAGTATTTACGATTTTTTAAGAAAAAGGCGCCGCCAGAAAAGAATACGCCCCTGATTCTTTCGTGCAAAGAATAATCTTTCGGCACAAAAGAATCAGGGAGCGTAAAAATTATCGCAAAAAGCGATTTACGATTTTTTCTGTTTCTTGGAGTTCCGGCCCGCTCATGCCATCTTTGGACCCCGGTAAAAAATCCCCCGGGCATACAAAGATGTACAAGAACGATTTGGAAGAAGACGGAATCCCCCACTGCCTGGAATGCGGAGAGATACTCTACGGCAGGAGCGACAAGAAATTCTGCGGCGCCACCTGCCGGAACGCATGGCATTCACACTTCAGGAGCGGGAAACGCCTGGCCAGAAGCCTTACCCTGAACGGGCTCACCAAGAATTACAAGATCCTGGAGGACCTCATCAGCCTGAAACAGAAAAGCTGTCCTCTGGACAGCTTGACAGTTCTCGGTTTTAATCCCGAACTCATTACGCATCAGGCGGTTAAAAACGGACGGCACACGGAGTACCGCTGTTTCGATATCGCCTACTGCCAGAGCTCAGCCAAGATTTTCAACCTTCACAGGCTCGGAGGCAAGCTGTGAAGCGGCTTTGTCGAACTCCTCTTCGGAGATCATCTTGCAGGTGCCGTTGAGGCTGGCGCCCATCTCTACCTGAAGCCTGCGTACATGGAGATTGCCCTCCACGGATGCGGGGCTCTTGAGGGAAAGGAGGTTCTTTACATAGACATCCCCTTTCACGCTGCCCCAAAGGTCCAGGTCCGAGCAGAAGACGGAGCCTTCTATGACGGCCTTCTCGCCTACCACTATCCTGCCTGCCGAAAACATTTTTCCGTTGACAGAACCGTCTACGCGGATATCTGTCAGGGAGGAGAGTTCGCCCTGTACGGACGTACCCTCGGAGATGCGGCTCACGGCGTTTACGTCGATTTGCTGCGGTTCGGTTGTTCTGTTGTTGGTCATGGTGTTATACAAGGTCTTTGCCATGGCAGTTCTTATACTTTTTGCCGCTGCCGCAAGGGCAGGGGTCGTTGCGGCCCACCCTCTTGTCCACCTTCACAGGTGCGTTGGACTTCTGTTCACCGTTGGTGCTGAGGTCCTGGTGGCGGGCGTTCATCTGGGACATGTCAGTACGGCGCTGCATTGCCCTCTGGGGAGGGGTGCTCCTGTCCTGCAGCGGCACGTATGCCCTGAACAGGAACGACAGCACGTCCTGGTTGAGAGATTCGAGCATGTCGGAGAATAGGTTGTAACTCTCCAGTTTGTAGACCACTATAGGGTCTTTCTGCTCGTAGGTAGCGTTCTGGACGCTCTGCTTGAGGTCGTCCATCTCCCTGAGGTGCTCTTTCCAGTGTTCATCTATCTGGTAGAGGATGATGTTCTTGGAAAGGGTCTTGGATATCTCGTGGCCCTCGCTTTGGTAGGCGCGCTCCAGGTTTACGGAGAGGTTGAGCGTCTTGCGGCCGTCAGAAACGGGGATTGCAATGTTCTGATACATTGAGCCTTGCTTCTCGTATACCTCTTTGATGATGGGGTAGAGCTTTTCGTCCAGGGCGTCCATGCGGCGGCGGTAAGTGGCCTGCATTTCTTCGCAGATGCGGCTTACCAGGGCGTTCTTGTGGATCTTGGAATACTCGTCCTCGTCTATCTCCAGGTCTATGGAGAAACGGGCCATGAGACCTTCGCGGAAATCCTGTAAACTGAGTCCGGAGTTGCGGTCGCAGAAGACGGAAGCGGAGTCTACCATCATGTTCTGGAGGTCGATCTCTATCTTCTCTCCGCTGATGGCGTTGCGCCGGCGTGAGTAGATGGCTTCACGCTGATAGTTCATCACGTCGTCGTACTCGAGGAGGCGTTTACGTATGCCGAAGTTGTTCTCTTCGACCTTCTTCTGTGCGTTCTCGATGGCGCCGGAGAGCATCTTGGCCTCAAGGGCTTCATTGTCGGCCATGCCCATCCTGTCCACGATTCCGGAAATACGCTCGCTTCCGAATATCCGCATCAGGTCGTCCTCGAGCGACACGTAGAAGACCGAACTTCCCGGGTCTCCCTGACGTCCGCTTCGGCCTCGAAGCTGACGGTCAACACGGCGGCTGTCGTGACGCTCGGTGCCGATGATTGCAAGGCCTCCCGCTGCTTTGACCTCGGGAGTCAGCTTGATATCGGTACCACGTCCTGCCATGTTGGTTGCGATGGTGACTGTAAAAGGTTCTCCGGCATGGGCCACGATCTCGGCCTCGCGCGCGTGCTGCTTGGCGTTGAGGACCTGGTGTTTGATGCCCCTGATCTTGAGCATACGGCTCAACAGCTCGGATATCTCCACGGAAGTCGTACCAACCAGCACAGGCCTGCCCTGCGAAATGTATTCCTGTATCCTGTCGATGACTGCGGCATATTTGCTCTTCTTGGTCTTGTAGATCAAGTCGTTCATGTCGTTGCGGATGACAGGGCGGTTTGTAGGGATCACCACCACGTCGAGCTTATAGATATCCCAGAACTCCTTGGCTTCCGTCTCGGCGGTACCGGTCATGCCGGAGAGCTTGTGGTACATCCTAAAGTAGTTCTGGAGGGTAATGGTTGCAAATGTCTGGGTAGCAGCCTCAACCTTCA
>JAGAAU010000151.1 GCA_017615135.1 Bacteroidales bacterium
AGGATGGTGTGGCTGTCGGGCTCTTCAACCTCGGCGAAGAACCCCGTCAGATAGGGTTATCGCCCAAATCCATCGGGTTCAGCGGAGTCACTGCAGTGCGCAACCTGTGGAGTCAGACAGACCTTGCACCGGTTTCCGAAGGTTCCACAATCGAATCAGTCGTGCCTTCCCACGGTGTCCTTCTGCTGAAACTCACTGGCGATGCCTCAGGGCAAGCTCCCGTTCAATATCCTCGGTAGTGCAGCCCATAGCTTCCATCAGCACGAGCAGATGGTAAACAAGATCGGCCGTTTCGTAGATGAAACGGTCCCGGTTGCCGTCTACGGCCTCTATTATGGCCTCGGACGTTTCTTCCCCCACTTTTTTGGCTATGGCCTTGGGGCCTTTGATGAAAAGTTTGGTGGTATATGAACCTTCCGGCATCTCGGAGTGGCGGTTCCGGACAAGTTTGTAGAGAGCGCGCACAAAACCTTCGTCTTCTGGAGTGTCGAAGCAGGCGGTAGTGCCCCGGTGACAGGTGGGTCCGGTGGGATTGGCCTGTATCAGGAGAGTGTCTGAATCGCAGTCTTTGAACATTTTTACGACATGCAGCCAGTTCCCGCTGGTTTCCCCTTTGGTCCAGAGCTGCTGTCTGGTGCGCGAGAAGAAGGTTACCCTCCCTTCGGCAACTGTCTTATCGAAGGCCTCCCGGTTCATATATCCGAGCATCAGCACTTTAAGTGTAGTGGCATCCTGAACAATTACGGGAAGCAGCCCGTCTGCCGTCTTGGCCAGTTGGAAATCGTCGAAAGTCATAAGCATCAAATTAATCGAACCGGAATATTCATTTCATTAAGCTGCCGCTTCACCTCCCCTACCGTGTACTGTCCGTAGTGGAAGATACTTGCAGCCAGAGCCGCATCTGCCTTGCCCTCAGTAAGAACCGCCGCGATATCCGCCACGCTGCCGGCGCCTCCGGATGCTATAACAGGAATTCCAAGGGAATCTGAGAGTGCCGCATAGACAGGGCAGGGATAGCCGCTGCGGGTACCGTCATGGTCCATAGAGGTGAAGAGTATCTCGCCGGCGCCCCGTTCTTCGGCCTCGCGTGCCCAGGAAAACAGCTCTCTGTCGGTCATACGGCTGCCTCCGTGGGTAGTTGCCCGCCACTGACCGTCCGGGCAGGTCTTCGCGTCTATGGCCACTACAACGAACTGGCTGCCATATTTTGCGGCTATCTCCCCTATCAGCTCCGGTCTGGCTATTGCAGCGCTGTTGATGGAAATCTTGTCCGCTCCGGCATCCAGCAGGCGGGAAGCATCGTCCAGGCTGCCTATGCCGCCTCCGACTGTAAACGGGATATTTACCGCCCGGGCCACTTTGCCCACCAGCTCAGCAAAGGTACGCCGGCCTTCAAGAGTGGCGCTGATATCCAGATAAACCAGTTCGTCGGCACCCTCCAGGGCATATCGGCGGCCTAGTTCCACTGCGTCTCCAACCTCCTGAAGGTCAACGAAATGAACTCCTTTTACAACCTTTCCGTCCTTTACGTCAAGGCAGGGTATTATCCTTTTTGCGAGCATATAAAAGCTTCTAAATCCTTGAGGCTTATGCGGTTTTCATAAATTGCACGGCCCACGATGACTCCGTCCAGCCCCTTATCCGCAGACTTGGAAATGTCGTCCATGGAGGACACTCCCCCGCTTACCACAATCTTCAGGTCCGGAAACTTGGCCTTCAGCGCGGAATACAAATCGAATGAAGGCCCCTGCAGCATCCCGTCCCGGGAGATATCGGTAACAATGGCACGGGCAAGCCCCGCGGGCAGGAACTGGCTTATAAGATCTTCCAGGGCTATGCCGCTGTCTTCCAGCCAACCGCTTACCGCTACCTTGCCGTCGCGCGCATCGGCTCCCAGAATTATCCTCTCCCCCCACTTCTGCAGCCACTCCTTCATCAATTCCGGCCGGCTCGCAGCAATGCTGCCGATTATCGCCTGGTCTGCTCCTGCGCTCCAGACGGAAGCCAGGGCCACGTCGTCCTTGATCCCCCCGCCCCATTCGATAGTTAAAATTCCCAAAGAGGCAATTTTCTCCAGGGTTCGCAGGTTTTTCGGGGAAGATGATTTGGCTCCCTCCAAATCTACCAGATGCAGGCGGCCTGCTCCACAACCGGCAAAAGCACGAGCCCACTCCACAGGGTCTCCACCATAGTCTTTCCGGGTGGCGTAATCTCCCTGGGAGAGCCTTGTACAGCGTCCCTCGATTATATCTATTGCCGGTATGATTTCTATCATATATTCAAGAAGTTACGGAGTATCGCCTCTCCCGTGCCCCCGCTTTTTTCCGGATGAAACTGGGTGCCGTAGAAATTTTCATAACGCAGGGCGGCGCTGAAGAGCACGTCGCCGTAACGGCAGGTAGCCACCGTATCCGGACAAAGCCCGGCATAATAGGAATGCACGAAATAAACGTAGGGATTCTGCCCGAGCTCCTTAAAAAGTTTACCATCCAGATTTCCCAGACTGTTCCAGCCCATATGGGGGACCTTGCAGCCGGGAGCCGGGGTGAAACGGCGGACGTGCGCATCGAAAACACCCAGGCAGGGCTTTCCGGCAGCTTCCTCACTGTCCCTGCACAGAATCTGCATTCCAACGCAGATGCCCAGTACGGGCTGACGCAACGACCGTATGACATCCGGCAATTCCCTCTCCACAAGATTGTCCATTGCCATCCCGGCATTACCAACCCCGGGAAGAATCACCTTGCGGGCGCGACGGATCAGTTCCGGGTCGGCGGTAACCTCGTAGGTAGCCCCCAGACGGTCCAGAGCGTTCTCAAGGGAACGCAGGTTGCCCATATCGTAATCTACTACAGCTATCATAGCGTTCCTTTTGATGAAGGCAGGCTACCGTCGAACACATTGCGGCGTACGGCCTGACGGAGAGCCCGTGCGAAGGCCTTGAAAATGGCTTCGGCCAGGTGATGATTGTTCTCCCCTTCGGCTTCTATGCGCAAATTGCACCTTGCGGCAATGCACAGAGACTTGAAGAAATGACTGAACATCTCCGTTGGAGTATCGCCGACGTATTCCCTGGTAAACTCAACCTTCCATACGAAATCTGCCCGGCCGCCGAAATCTATCAGTACCAGAGCCTTGCACTCATCCATGGGAAGCACGAAGCCGTAACGTTCTGTTCCGCGCTTGTCTCCGAGGGCCTGGTTGATTGCCTCCCCGAGCACTATCCCGACATCTTCCATAGTGTGATGCTCGTCCACTTCCAGGTCTCCTTTGCAGGAAAGGGCCAGGCTGATTCCTCCGTGATGAGGCAACTGCTCAAGCATATGGTCGAAAAAGTTCAAACCAGTGCTGATGCCGGAGGGGCCTTTGCCGTCCAGGTCGAGAGTCAGGCTGATGTCGGTCTCACGGGTTTTTCTCTCTATCGTCACCTGCCGCGAACTGCTGCGCACAGTCTCTGCGATTTCCGCCCAGTCCACAGGACCGAGCAGGAGGGCCTTCGCCCCCAGATTGGCTGCGAGTTGGGCGTCGGTTTCCCGGTCGCCGATGACAAAACTCCCGGCAAGGTCGTAACTGCCGTCCATATAGGCTCCGAGCATACCTGTTCCGGGCTTGCGCGTAGGAGCATTATCGGCAGGAAATGTCTTGTCTATCAATATATTGTCAAAGACCACCCCCTCGCCGGCGAGAGTTTTCAGCATAAGGTCCTGGCAGGGCTGGAAAGTCTCGGTGGGGAAAGACGGAGTTCCCAGGCCATCCTGGTTGGAGACCAGTACCAGTTCGAAGCCCAGTCCGGAAATTGCCTTCAAGCCGGAGATTGCGCCAGGTACGAAGGCGAATTTTTCAAAGGAATCTATCTGCTCGTCTGCAGGTTCCACAAGTATGGTCCCGTCCCGGTCTACGAAGATGGCTTTCTTAAGAGTAGTCATATGGCATAAGTGTCAAGTGCGTTCAGAAGGGCCTCATTCTCTGCCGGGAGCCCGATGCTTATACGCAGGCATCCGGCACATCCGGGAATTCTGGACCTGTTCCGTACTATGATTCCCTTTTCCAGGAGGAATGAATAAAGCTTATCGGCGTCATCAACCCGCACCAGCAGGAAATTGGCGTCGCTGGGAAAAACCTTCTGGATAAAAGGGTATGAAGGCAGTCTGGAATACAGTCTCTGCCTCTCTGCAACTATGGTGCGGATTTCGTCCTCCACGGGCTTTTCCAGAAGCTGGAAAGCCTTCTCCATAGCCGCACGGCTGAGGTTATACGGATATTTAACCCTGGACATAAGGCCGACAATCTCAGATGAAGAGATGGCCATTCCTATGCGGAGTCCGGCCATCGCCCGTGCTTTCGAGAGCGTCTGAAGGACTATCAGATTGTCTGTAGCTACGGCGTCCGCGGCCAGACTGCCATTAGAGGAGAAATCGGCATAAGCCTCATCCACCACCACAACTCCATTGAAACGGCGGCAGATATCCAGCAGCTGTTCCCTGGGAAAGGCATTTCCGCTGGGATTGTTGGGGGAACAGAGGAAAATAACCCTGGTATTGGAGTCGCAGGCGGCAATGAGGGCGCCTGAGTCCAGCAGAAAGTTCTCGTCCAGAGGAACGCTGTGCACGGCTACGTCGTTTATCGCAGCGGCCACCGTGTACATTCCGTAACTGGGGCTGATGGCAACTACATTGTCTCTGCCCGGCACACAGAAAATCCTGAAAATCAGGTCTATGGCCTCGTCGCTGCCGTTCCCCAGAAAGATATTCTCCGACTTCAGTCCTTTCAGGCGGCCCAGCAGGGCCTTCAATTCAGCCTGATGAGGATCCGGATAGCGGTTGTAGCCATTTTCGTACGGGCTCTCATTGGCGTCCATAAAGATACCGATGGGTCCGCCGTACTCATCCCTGGCGGTAGAATACGGGGAAAGGGCCGCAATGTTCGGCCTTACAAGAGACAGGATACGGCTCATTTTCCTTCCATTCTAACTGTTACTGCCTGTGCGTGCGCCTCCAGACCTTCTGCGCGGGCCATTGCTACTATAGTGGGGGCAAGGGATTCAAGTCCCTCCCTGGTGAGTTCCTGCAAAGTCATCTTCCGGAAGAAACTGTCCATATTTACTCCGCTGTATGAACGGGCCCAGGCGCTGGTGGGGAGGGTATGATTGGTGCCCGACGCGTAGTCTCCGGCGCTTTCCGGACTCCACGGACCGATGAACACACTGCCGGCTGCGGTGATTTTTCCGGCAAGACCGGCCGCATCTTCCACGGCAATTATCAGATGCTCCGGAGCGTAGGCCTCGGCAAATTCCACCAGTTCTTCCCTGGAGTCAAGCACTACAATGAAGCTGTGGGAGAGTGCACCCTCCAGCTGGCTTTCCCTCGGAAGCACCGCCTTCTGCTTCTCCAGCCCGCACAGCACTTCCTCTGCATAAGCCTTTGAGGTACAGGCCAGAACAGCCGTACTGTCCTTTCCGTGCTCGGCCTGAGAAAGCAGGTCTGAAGCAACAAACGCCGCAGGAGTGCTGCCGTCTGCGAGCACCATTACCTCGGAAGGTCCGGCAGGCATGTCAATCGATGTATTCCTGCCGCTTACCAGTTGTTTTGCAAGGGTTACATAAGGGTTCCCCGGACCGAATATCTTGTCTGTCTTGGGAACGGATTCCGTGCCGTAAGCCATAGCGGCTACAGCCTGTGCGCCTCCCAATCGGAATATTCGCGTAACACCGCATTCACGGGCTGCGAACAGAACCTCCGGAGCGATGCTGCCGTCCCTACGGCAAGGGGTGCAGAGTATGCGCTCCCGGCAACCGGCCAGTACGGCAGGCACAGCCAGCATCAGAACGGTGGAAAACAAGGGAGCGCTTCCGCCCGGTATATACAACCCGACTTTCCCTATCGGCACAGGACGCTGGATGCACAGAACTCCAGGGGC
>JAGAAU010000152.1 GCA_017615135.1 Bacteroidales bacterium
GCTGTGGAAGACCTACGAGGGCCGGATAATCCAAAGTGGATTCAATTCCCACAAGACCGGCTCCCTGCAGTCTAACGAGTTCAACTTCTCCGTGGCAGATCCTGCTGTAGCAGAGGAACTTATGCATTGCGGAGGAAAGACGGTTGAGGTTCGTTACAAAGAATATAAAGGCGCTCTGCCCTGGAGGGGAATGCAGAGATACATTGTCTATAAGATAGAGTCTGTAACTCCTGCGGAGAAGGACTCAACGCCCCCGTTCGTAACCGGCGACGAGATATAGGCTATGAGGCTGATTCTGTCTGTAGCCCTGTTTCTTTGCGGTATGACCGGTCTGATGGCCGGCCCCGTACCTGCCGATACCCTTGTAGCTCCATCCAAAACGATACTTGATTCCATTCCCTGCTCGGACCCCTCGCGGATGCTGATTATTTACAGCGATAACACCTGGGCATGCGAAAAACACGCATACGACGCCACCAATTCGGAGGAATACAGGGTGGCCCTGATAATTCCCGACGTCTTCCATATTCCGGTGCAGGGCAGGGTGTTCACTCCCTTCGGCCTTGTGGCGGGCATGATGCATACAGGTGTGGATGTCAGCGCAAAGCCCGGCGAGAAGGTTTACTGCCCCTTCGACGGAGTGGTTACCGCCTCCGCAGACAGCACTTCCGCATACGGGAACATGATAAGGATCAGCCATCAGAACGGGCTGGAGAGCATATTCTCCAATCTGGCTGACAGAAGGGCCGAGGTGGGGCAGAGCATTGCCTGTGCAACGGTTATCGGAACTGCAGACAGCCTGGCAGGCGCCGGCCCCCATCTGCACTATGAGCTCCGTTATTCCGGTAAAGCGCTGGATCCTGCAAAAGTGATGGATTTTGCGGCAGGGGTACTTCGTGCGCCCATATATATCGTGAATATGGATGCCCTGCCTGCAGAGGCCGATTTCTATTCAGCGTCGACAGGGGAGCAGAGGGAGATATATCTCGCTCAGATTCAGATAAATATTGAGCGCGAACGGCTCGAAAAGGAGCGTGCGGAGAGGCTTGCGAAAGAAGAGGCTGAGAGAAAGGCGCGCGAGGCGGCCGCCCTTGAAGCTGCCAAACGTTACTATACCATCCGCAACGGAGACACTCTGTCCCGTATTGCGGTTAAGAATCATACCACGGTAAAAGCTATATGCCGCCTTAACGGCATCAAGGAGACCACGATTCTTCGCGTGGGTAAAACAATCAGGGTAAGGTAGGAATCTCTACAGAGCGTGCGGCTCATGATCCTGGCCGGGGCCCGGGCAGGCGAGGGTGTATCGTGCCTGCTGCTCCTTTGCGAAAGCAAAGATATCCGCATCCTTGGGAACGGTGAAACGCTTGCCGATTTCCAGTTCGAGCGGGCAGGGGTGAAGAACCAGTGTCTTGGGCCGGAGGGCGGTAAACAACCCTCTGGTGCATACGGGCACTACGTCGCAGCCAAGATCGGCAGCAATGCGGAAAGCTCCGGTGTGGAAGCGCTGAATGCGTCCGTGGTAAGTCCTCTGTCCTTCGGGGAAAATCAGCACGGAGTAGCCTTTATCCATCCATTCCTTGATACGCTCCTTGGTTTTTGTAACTCCTTCAGAGACGTTCAGGCATTCGGTCATCCGCACGAAGGGGCCGAAGAACGGGTTGGCAAAAACTTCCTTTTCCGTTACCATCATAAGTTTTGTCGTGCGACCCATAAGGAAGGGAGCGTCTAGCAGGGAAACGTGGTTGCATATGCACAGGGCGGGCTTTTCCAACGTCTCTCCGTACGGGTTTTTAATGGTGACGGTATTGAAGGGCATGCGGGTGAACAGTCTCCGGCATACTCCCATGTACCATTTACGGTAGTGACGGCGCTTTTCATCGTTCATTCCGCCGATATGGTCTATCCTAAGGCGAATAAGCAGGTAGGACAAAACGAAAATGATGAACCATATCAGATACATGGTGGAAATCGTACGGGTAAAGAAGTTGTCTCTGGTGCTCTTCATTTGGAAAAAGTTTTGTTGCAAAATTATAATTTTTGGCATATCTTTGCAAGCGCAAAGTGAATCGGTGGGTTCGTATAACGGTTAGTACTCGAGATTCTCAATCTCGCAATAGGAGTTCGATTCTCCTACCCACTACAACAGGGCGCCTTTCAAGGGCGCTTTTTTCGTAGGAAGAGGTAACTGCAGGCGACAGCCATGAAAAGAAAGGAAGAAGGCAACATAGTAATCAGGGGAGCCAGGGTGAACAACCTGAAAAACCTCGACCTGGAAATTCCCCGTGGCAGACTGGTCGTGGTAACCGGCGTTTCCGGCAGCGGCAAGTCTTCCCTTGCCTTCGATACCCTGTTTGCAGAAGGTCAGAGGCGTTTTGCCGAGAGTCTTTCCTCTTACGCGCGGCAGTTCCTCGGGCGCATGTCCAAACCGGATGTGGATTCTATCGAGGGTATCCCGCCCGCAATTGCCATCGAGCAGAAGGTGAACGTGAAAAATCCCCGTTCCACCGTTGCCACAACCACTGAAATATACGATTTCCTCCGGCTGATATTTGCCAGAATAGGGCGGACATACTCTCCCCGCAGCGGCGGTGAGGTTCGTAGCGATACCCCGACCGATGTGGCCAATTTCCTCCAGACCATGCCTGCCGGTTCGCCGGTATATATCCTGACGGAGATTCCGGACTGGGCCTCGCGCGATGATAAGGTGGAGCTGCTGCTCTCCCTGAAGGAGGAGGGTTATACCAGGGTGCTGGCAGAGACTCCCGGTCAGGCCGGGAGTGACGCGAAGGCGGGGGCTGATGTAAAGACCGGTAGCAACGCGGGCGCCGAAAGCAGCGCGAAGGCCGTTCCTATGCGGATTGAAGAGGTGCTGCAGCTGGACGGGAAGTGGCCTGCGCAGCTATACCTTCTGATAGACCGAATACGGCCGGCGGCGGAATTCGACGAAGATACCCGTTCCAGGGTGCTGTCTTCTGTGAATGAAGCCTTTAAAGCCGGCGACGGCAGACTTCTGCTCCGGCAGGAAGGCAGCAGTGAGGTGTTCCGTTTCAGCACTCATTTCGAGCTGGACGGCATAACCTTCCGCCGTCCGGACGAATACCTCTTCAGCTTCAATTCTCCGCTAGGAGCCTGCCCGGTATGCGGCGGACTCGGTAAAATTCTCGGCATCAGCGAAGATCTGGTAATTCCGGATAAAACCCTGAGCATTTATGACGGGGCGATAGCGTGCTGGCGCGGAGACAAGATGAGCTGGTTCCGCGATCGCCTTATCCAAGTGTCGGAGCGCTACGGAATACCCATCTTCGAACCCTGGTGCAAACTTTCCGACGAAGTGCGCGACCTTATCTGGAACGGGCACAGCGTTGAGGGAGATGACAACTCCATCGTGGGCATAAACGAATTCTTCTCCTGGGTGGAAACGCAGCGCTACAAGATTCAGTATAAATTCATGCTGAACCGCTTCAGCGGGCGTGCCCAGTGCAATGCCTGTCATGGCAGCCGCCTGCGCGAGGAGGCCCTCTGGGTGAAGGTCTGCGGTAAGAATATTCACGAACTGCTCCGGATGAACATCCGCCAGCTGCTGGGGTTTATGGAGAACATGCGGCTGACCGATGCGGAGCGCAGTATAATAGACGAACCCCGCGCAGAGATAATCTCGCGCCTGAAATACATAGATGCGGTTGGTCTCGGCTACCTTACACTGGACCGTGCGTGCAACACCCTTTCCGGAGGGGAGAGTCAGCGTATAAACCTGGTAACGGCGCTCGGTTCCTCGCTCGTGGGTTCGATGTACATTCTGGACGAGCCGAGCATAGGACTCCATCCCAGGGATACCCAGCGGCTGATTTCGGTGCTGAAAAGCCTGCGCGACCTCGACAATACCGTTATTGTGGTTGAGCACGACCATGAGATAATAGCTGCGGCAGACCGGCTGATAGACCTTGGCCCCGGCGCAGGAGTTTATGGCGGCGAGGTGATCTTCGAGGGGTCTCCGGACGACGAACTGCCTCCCGGACGCTCTGTCACCATCGATTACATGCACGGCTACCGGCGTTGTTATTCGAGGGAAAGGCGCAGCTGGAAGCGTTCCCTGGTAGTCGAAGGGGCGATGGAGCACAATCTTAAGGATATAGATGCCAGGTTCCCGCTCGGCGTACTTACGGTAGTTACCGGTGTGAGCGGCAGCGGAAAATCCTCACTGGTAGGCAATATACTCTACCCGGCGCTGGTGCGGCATTTCGGCGACAGCGGCGACCTCCCGGGCATCCACCGACGTCTCAGCGGAGACCTGGATTTCATTCAGCGGGTAGAATATGTAGACCAGAATCCCATAGGCAGGAGCTCCCGTTCGAATGCCGTTACCTATCTGAAGGCCTTTGACGATATCCGCAAGTTGCTGGCCGCCCAGCAGTACGCCAAAATCAACAACTTCGGCCCCCAATACTTTTCTTTCAATGCAGAGGGCGGCCGCTGCCCTGAATGTCAGGGAGACGGTTTCGTGAAGATAGAGATGCAGTTTATGGCCGACGTTACCATGGTTTGCGAGGAATGCGGCGGCAAACGCTTCAAGCCGGAGGTGCTGGAAGTCCGCTACCGCGGCAAGAACATAGACGACATCCTGAACATGAGCGTGGAGGAGGCGGTGGATTTCTTCTCTGAGGGCAAGGAGCCGGAAGCTGCAGAGGTGGTGAAGAAACTTACGCCACTGCTGGACGTGGGGCTGGGTTACATAAAACTCGGACAGAGCAGCAGCACCCTTTCAGGAGGAGAAAGCCAGCGGGTGAAACTGGCGTATTTCCTGTTCTTGAGCTGTAATTCCAAAAAGCCCGAAAGGATTCTTTTCATTTTCGACGAGCCTACCACCGGCCTGCACTTCTATGATGTGGAGAAGCTGCTGAAGGCCTTCGACATGCTGCTCGCAAACGGGCATTCCCTTATAGTGGTGGAGCATAATCCCGATGTTATCCGCAATGCAGACTGGGTGCTGGACCTCGGGCCCGATGCGGGCGATGACGGAGGCCGTATTGTCTTCGAGGGCACGCCCGAAGATCTCCGCAACGCCGGAACCTACACTTCAAAATTCATTTAGAAGAATGATGCGTCGGCGGTGCCGTCCGGACCCAGGTCGATGTCTGCAGCGATAGTGCTGCCCCGCCCGAAGGCCGGAATCTTTACCCGGAATCGCTGTATCTTGCCTTTTACGTGACCTTCCACCACGATTTCCGTGGAAGGGGAGCCCACGCTGCTTTCCCTGCTGTCGTTGGGGTAACAGTAGAACCAGCCTTCAGGGTGGACTGTCCAGGCCCCTATGTCGGCGGGCAGGGTAAGAACGCTGGATTTCAGCCCGGTCTCCTGTGGCCGGAAGCCCTCGCTGCGCAGCACCTCCGTAGAGCTGTTGATGTTCTGCAGATACAGCACAGGGTCTTCTACTCGCGTATATGAACCAATATTGTTATTGATGCTGTTCACGCGAATCCTGCACAGAAGGGGAGTGGGTTTGAAAATTGCGTTATAGACGCCTCCTTCTTCCGCTACCAGCAGTTTTACAGAGCTCATTACAGGAGCAGAAGGGTTGTCGTCTTCCAGACGCACAACCATGGCTTCCAGAATCTCATAGCGTGTAACCGCTTTCTCGTTCAAGGGGAAGGGGCTGTTGATTATACAGACTGCCAGTTTGTCCGTGGCGTCTCCCCGGTAGCCTGTTTCCATGGAGGGGGCGGCATCGCAGCTGAGATGGTGTTCAAGGCTGCGTATCCCCTCGTCGCTGAAGATAAAAATGTCTGCACGGCTGTCTTCCGGCAGTTCATTCTGTAGTTGAATCCTGAAGCAGAGACTGTCCTTCTGAGGAGGAACCTGCTCGGGTGTGTTTCGTTCACAAGACAGAAACGGAAAAACCGTTCCCGGTATAAGAACAAAAACTGACGTTAATAAAAAAATGCGGTCTTTCCGTTTCATAGCGCAAAGCTAGAGTGGAAGACCGCAATGAAGCAAGGACTTTCAAAAATCGTATTTCAGATTTTTAAGATTTTTGAAACGTATTTACGATTATTTGAACGTCTTGAAGATGGAAGTCAGCAGGGAAGTTGCCGTCGAGGCGACCGAGGAGGAGCTGGAGCTGGTCTGGGTGGAGCCTCCGGTGGCAACTTTCGACAGCGCTCCTGTAAGGGCGCCTGTTGCCGCGGAAGCGGCTGCTGATGAAAGCGACCCGTTTGCAAGCGAGGCCAGGTCCAGGTTGGACAGTTTGCCAAGGTTGCTGAGGACACTGGTGGAGTTGCTGTTGTTTACCAGGTTGTTGGATCCGGAGATGAGACCCTTGAGGAAGGTGCTCTTGTTTGCAAGCTCGCTCAGTCCCTTGATATTGTTGGCAAGAGTCATGATGTTGCTCAGGTTGTTGGCGTTGGAAAGATCCAGCTTTCCGTCGGCCTTGAACTGGGTGTAAAGCCCTACAAGCGCCTTTCCGGCTGCAATTCCGTTGTTCAGGTTAAGCCCCGCTGAGTTTACGGGCAGGGTGAAGAGCAGTGTAAGTGCGGCTGCTGCAAGTAGTTTGATAGCTTTCATTGTCTGTTATTGTTTAAAGTTGTTGGTTACTTCAACGATTTTTCCGTCTTTCAGATACCAA
>JAGAAU010000153.1 GCA_017615135.1 Bacteroidales bacterium
AAGGACTTCCGACTTCTCCGCCTCGGGACAGATTTCGTAATATCCCAGCAGGAACCACTGTGCGAAGCCGTTCGCACAGGCGGGCTTGTTGGAACCCTTGGCGCTGTTTTCCGGCTGGTTGATAAGCTGTTCACACCACCACAGGCCACCGCCGAAGGTATTGTCTATACCGCTCTTGAGGAACTTGACTATGTCTGCACAGCGGGTAAGGTACTCAGGTTTTTTCAACTGGTCATAAGCCTCGACCAGATTGATTCCCACGATGGAATTGTCGTCGTAATAGCGCTCGCCGTAACCACCGGCTCCGGAAGAATAACCAGGGCCGCCGGGAGCTATGTTGCTCCGGTACATTTCGTACCTTTCAACCTTGTCGGCATAGCTGACGTCGTATCCCAGGCGGTTCAAAGTGGCGATAGCAGACACCATACCGTCATAAGGCCACAGGAAGGAAGCGTCGCCGTCGCCTTTCTGCTTGGGATAATTCTCATTGTAAAGGCCCCACTGGTTACCATAGTACTTCTCTATGGCAAGATATGTCTCCCAGGCCCTCTCATGCCACTTGGCTACAGCGCCCGGCTCTTCACTTCCGGGACGCAGTCCTTTTGAAGGCGGCATGGGTTCTTTGGAAAAATTACAGGCCTGTACATTTAAAGCCAGGATAGAGGCCGAAATTATACCTGCTATATTGAAAAATGTTCTCATTATATTTTAGTTTTCTACGGATACGGTATGAGTCATAATGCCATTCCTGTTGGAATAGAGAGTGAATGTGGTACTTGCTCCGTTATTGGCGGCAGTGGGCAGTTTCCAGCAATGTTCCCACTGGCTCCAGCCGAATTCGGCGCAGTCGAAGTAATCTGAACTTTGCTGGCCATCCGGACGGTTCTCGGGATCCACGCCGTCTTTGCGGCCCCAGCACAAACGCTGGTCGCCGTCTATTGTGGGGACGAAGTAATACCTTTCGTCGTACCAGCCGCCCATATCGCGATACCAGGCGCCACCGGTGCCCTTCCAGACTCCCTGACCCTGATAGACAAGGGTTGCGATATCGCTGAAGTCTGCTGCAAACATCACACGGACCTTGTTCACGACTTCAGTAGTAACCGTACCGTTCTTGATATCTACGGTAAGGCGCGTAGCATCGGCACCGTCCGGAGTAGCTTCCATGACACAGGTACCGGCGCCCTTCTCGATAGTATCTCCGGAGAGATAATAATTATCGCTGCCGCAGGTAAACGACACGGCGCCGCCGGAGAGTTTTGCATAGATCCGGAACAGTCCAGTACCGAGTTTAACGAATTCCTGGCCTTCCACCTCGGCACCTGCACCTGAAAGGGCAAGCGTGGCGGGCAGGTCCTCGTCGCCGGGATTCACAACCGGTTCAGTCTCTTCAATTTCATGGGTGAACTTGCCGTCTTTGTTGGTATAGACAGTCATCTTCACGGTTTTGAGGTCGAACGCGTGGTCCATCTTCCAAAGGTTGCCCCAATCGGTCTTGGCAACCTCGTGGAGGTAATAGTAGTCTTCCGTACCGTCGGGAGTGGTAGCTCCGTTTGGATCGTCTACCTTGGAGCCCCAGCGCAGAAGCGTTCCGTCTATGTTGGTAACGAAGGAATATCTCTCCTCAATCCAGCTGCACCAGGAAGGCGTACCGGGCCTGCCGGGGCCATAGAATGAAATCTCACCAACGCCGGAGTAAACGCCATCTCCCTGATATTCAAGGGTAATGAAAGTGGCGTTCGTGGCAGCCCACTGTGCGAATACACTAGTTTCCAGAGCCTCAACTTTCATCTTCAAGGTCTTGAAATCTACAGTGATTCGGGCAATTCCGCTGGCGGGGACATCGGTAAACTCGTGTGAACCTTCGCCGGTAACGAGAGATCCGGTTGTGCCGATATAGTACCGGCCATCTGCACTTGTAAAGTACATATCTCCGGCCTGCACGCGTGTAACGATGCTGAATACACCGTTCTCAACCTTACGGAAAGACTGTCCAGGCTCCAACGCCGCCGATCCTGCAATGGCAAGACTTTCCGGAATGGCATCGATGCCGTCGCCGCGTGTGAGCGTGATTTCCTTAAAGATCCCGCAGTCTTTCACGACTCCGCCCCTTGCAGCTTTGACTGTCCAGATGAACGATCCTGTCTGACCAATACCCACACCGCCGTCGCGCGCAATTACGTTCAACTGCGAATGTGTAAGGGTAAGACGGCTCTGAGAACCACGGTCGCTCTGGAATGAAGCCACGGGATTGCTGAAGTTGCCGCCAGCCACATCGAAAAGCACCTCGTAAAGTATCAGGCCGCCGTCTGCAGCTTCACCGCCAGACCAGAAAAAGACTACACGTTCAGAAGAACCGACATCCAGCAATACGGTCTCGGGCGCATCGAGTTCGGTAGGGACCGTAAACTCGGTATTAAGTTCATATTTAGGGGTACAGGCCAGCAAAGATGACAGGACTGCCCATATCAACGCTATTCTTTTCATACTTATTACCAGTTAGGGTTTTGTTCGAGATTCTTATTCAAATCCCTTTCCTTTTGAGGGATGGGCCACAGATAGTGCTTGTTGGCGTCGAACTGACGCAGCTCGATTCGTACGAATCCGCCGTCCGTTCCAACCGCCTCGCCTGTGTACAGTCCATGGCACCAGCCGTTCAGGACCTCCTCGGCAATTCTCCATCTGATGATATCATTTCTGCGGGAACCTTCAAATGCAAGCTCGCAGCGGCGCTCATTGCGCACTGTTTCCTTGAGGTCCGCACCCGCGGAGGGGAAGTCGAGCGCCGCAGCCTGCGTGAAGCCTGCGCGCTGGCGTATCGGCCTGATTGTAGCATTCCATACATTTGAATCCATAGTGCCAAGTTCCACGTGCGCTTCGGCATTCATGAGCAGTATGTCGGCATAGCGGATGAGTATGGGATTAAGCCCGGACAGGAGCGTGAGGCGATAAGTATTGTCCCACCATTTCCGGATGTAATAACCGGTAGGAGTTACGTCCGAACTGTAATTGTAGGCATCGGAACCGTCCCACAGAGGAACCGCCGTACCACCGTTGCGCAGGGGGTAGCTGTTGCCGGGATACATTATCGTGGCGGCCATGCGGGGGTCTCTCCCCTCCCAGGGATTCTCTTCATCGTAACCCGAACCGTCTTCTCCGATAGCCTTGCCGTTCAGCATAATATAACTGTCCACCAAGGATTTAAGAGGAGCTATATTGGTGTATCCGCCCATGCTGGGAGGTATCAGGTTATACATTATATTGTGCTCCTTGAAAACGGGCAGATACTGAGAAGACAACATTATTTCCGAACAGAATTCATTATCTATCTCGAAAAGGCCGGAATATGAAGGGAAAAGGCTGATTCCGCTGTCCCGCATAATCTGGGCGGTGATGTCCCGCACTTTGCCGAAGTTGCCCTCGAACAGATACACCTTTGCGAGGATGGCCATTGCGGTCCACTGGGTAATGCGGCCGCGGTCTTCCCCGCTATAGGAACCAGGAAGAACCTCAGACTCGATAACTTCCTCAAGTTCGGCTATGATCTTGCTCACGACCTGCTCCACGGGAGTACGGGTAATGGTCCGGGATTCGGCAATGGAAATCAGGCCCGTGATGTAGGGCACTCCGCCGAAACGGGTATAGAGGTCGTAGTAGTGCCAGGCGCGGAGAGTACGCGCCTCGGCTATATAGCGGGCCTTCAGCCCCTCGTCCAGGGAGGGAACCTTGTTTATGTTGGCCAGCAATTCGTTACAGTCCCTTATGCCGCTGTAATGGCCCGCCCACAGGCTTTCGACATAACCCTCGGAGGTGCCGTAGGTGCCGTTGCCTATAGATTTGGTCTGTCCGCCCTTAACATAGGCATTGTCGGTCATTCCGTCGCTATAGACAAGACCGTACATATCCGTCAGGGACACATAGCAGGTATTAAGCGCACTGATTGCGGCATCCGGATCGTTCTGCCAGAAAGACAGGTCTGAATCCCTGTCGTAAGGAGCGGTGTCAAGAGGAACGCAGGCACTGGCTGAAAGCAGGATTCCGCCGATAATTATGAAAATGGAATATACTTTTTTCATGACTCTGTCCTCATTTAAAATTTTACGTTAAGGCCGGCGCTGAATACGCGCGTTACAGGATAAGAACGTCCGCTACCTCCGTTGTATTCCGGATCCCAGCCACCCTTCATTCCAGACAGAGTGAAGGCGTTTTCTACGCTCGCGTAGATACGGAGCTGGGT
>JAGAAU010000154.1 GCA_017615135.1 Bacteroidales bacterium
GACGAAGGGCGGATAGTCGAGAGGGGTCGGCATGAAGATTTGCTGGCGCTGAACGGATATTACAGGAAGCTGTATGACATGCAATCTCTTTAAGAATCCCCAGACTTTGAAGATAACGGCAAGGATACTGATGGTAATATACCTCGGAATCGTTGCTTTGATATGCTTCTCCGCCATAAGTACTCCCAAAGTGAATCACCTCTCCCTGTGGGGAATACCCGGCGACAAGATTGTGCACTTCCTGATGTTTCTTCCCTTCCCGGTGCTGGCCTGGGGCAGTTTTCCGCCTAAAGACGGCATACCGGCCTGGAAAGTTTTTCTTTATGTTCTGGCCATTTTCATTACCGGAACCCTTATTGGGGCTACAACTGAACTGGTACAGGATTTCCTGCCTAACCGGTGTCGCGAGCTTGCGGACGTGATAGCCGACAGCTGCGGTATCGGCACTTCCTGCCTTGCTCTGCTAATTTGGAGATGGCTGAAGTGAAAAAGTTTTTAATCGCACTTACAGCCGCCCTTGCCTGCACTTCGCTCACGGCACTTGCAGACGAGTTCCCTACTTCTTCGAGCCTTAAGGTCTTCTGCGACAGTCTTAGTTCGGCCCTTCAGAGAAGAACGGGGGTTCAGGACGTCAGCCTGCAGATAAAAAAAGTGCTGAAGGCTGGAGAGGCCGCAGACATCTACTTCGACAAGAGCTTTTCCTACCTGCCCTGGCATCGGGAAGACCTGGACTGGCTCCGGGACACTCTCCAGAGCGAAATAGGCGAATCACCGGTCATCGGCACTATTTTCTGCAACAAATACGACGCAGAACAGCTCTGCGTACCTAAACTTGGGAATTCCGGGCAATATGCCACTGAATACCTTTACAGGGTTAAGGACCCCAATCCGGCCAGACGCGTAATGGTAGAGACCGAGGGGACACGGAAATTCCACAAAGGGCTCAGCGGCAGGCATATCGCCGTTTGGCAGAGCCACGGACGCTACTACGATGCCGGCAAGGGCTGCTGGTCCTGGCAGAGGGCGCCTCTTTTCCGCACGGTAGAGGACATGTACACCCAAAGCTATGTACTCCCCTTCCTCATCCCTATGCTGGAAAATGCCGGAGCCTACGTCCTTACCCCGAGGGAAAGGGATTCCCAGCCGCTGGAAATAATCTGCGACAACGATCCCGACTTCGGAACCAGCAGGGACTTCCGGGGGCGCACCCACGGCACCTACCTTGAAGAAGGCATCTGGAGCAGCGGCACACCCGGTTTTGCGGACAGTCTGGAGCACTACTGTTTCGGGCAGAATCCGTTCCGGATGGGGAGCGTGCGCAAAGCCACCGTATGCCAGGGAGAACCTACGTCCATTGCAATGTGGACACCCGTCGTAGCGGAAAGGGGCGAGTACGCCGTCTATGTTTCCTACACCAGTTTCCCGAACAGCAGCAATGCGGCCCTATACACCGTGCATCACAACGGCGGAAAGACCTCTTTCATCGTGAACCAGAAGCGCGGAGGCGGCACATGGATATACCTTGGCACCTTCGAATTCAGGGAAGGCACCGGAGGCTTCGTGAGCCTGGACAATACAATTCCGGAAGGCAGGACGGTTGCCGCCAACAGCATAGTATGCGCCGATGCCGTTAAATTTGGAGGCGGCATGGGTAAGACCTTGCGCGGACCGGAAGACAGGCCGCTGGAAGAATGGAGCACTTCCGGGCTGCCGGCCTTTGCCGAAGGGGCCTCATACTGGATGAACTGGGCCGGGGCGGATACTGCCGCCGTACGCAAATGGGACAACGACTATGTGAACGACTATGCCGGCAGGGGCATGTGGGTAAAATACATGAGGGAAGAAAAGAAAGTCCCGTTCGATCTCTCCCTGGCCTTCCACACCGATGCCGGAGTAACTCCCGACAGCAGCACCGTAGGCACCCTTGCAATCTATTCGCTCAAATCCGAGAACAAGCGCGAATTTCCGGACGGAACAGACAGGATGCAAAGCAGAATGTTGGCAGAACTGGTTCAGGATCAGCTGGTTTCCGACATCCGCACTTCTTACGAACCCCAGTGGAGCCGCCGGGGTCTGTGGGACAGGAACTACAGCGAAAGCCGTCGGCCGGAATTACCGGCAATGATACTTGAACTGCTCAGCCACCAGAATTTCTCGGACATGCAGTACGGGCTTGATCCGGGCTTCCGATTCACCGTCTCCAGGGCAGTCTATAAAGGAATCCTCAAATTTTTGAGCGAACTGTACGGTTGCAGCTACAAAGTACAGCCTCTGCCTGTCTGCAACCTGTCCGCCACCTTCTCCTCGCCGAAGGAAATACGACTTAGCTGGAAACCGGTAACGGACAGCCTTGAGCCCACCTCCGCACCGGAAGGATACACCGTATATACCAGGACGGACGACCTTGGATTCGATTCCGGCCGGGAAACTGCAGATACCTGCCTGGTGATTCCCATAGAACCCGGGCATCTGTATTCATTCCGTGTGGACGCCTTCAATTCCGGGGGCAGAAGCTTCCCTTCGGAAATACTCAGCGCTGGGCTCCCCGCCACAGAGACCACAGATACCGTGCTGATAGTAAATAACTTCACCAGAATTTCCGGGCCTGTATTCACAGACCGTGAAGACTATGGTCTGTTCGACGACCGCAGAGATTCCGGAGTGCCCTGGGGCAAGGATATCAGCTTTACCGGCGAGATGTATGAAACAGACAGGTCACTCCCCTGGAACAGCAACGACGATTCCGGCTTCGGAGCTTCCTGGGTAGACAAGGCTGGAAACATAGTGGCAGGAAACAGCTTCGACTACTGCTCTGTTCACGGCAGGGCAATCCTGAAAAGCGGCAGGGCCTTCTGCTCGCAAAGTGCAGCCGCATTTGCCGCAAGCCGTGATTCCCTCTCAGGAAGAGTCATAGACCTTATCTGCGGCAAGCAGACTTCTACCCGTACCGGCAGACAGACAGAAAAGATCCGGTTCCAGATTTTCCCGGCAGAGATGCGCTCCCGGCTCCGCCTACTCACCTCCCTGGGCTGCAACGTGCTCATCTCCGGTTCAGAAATCGCATCGGAAGCCTGGAGACCGGAATACGGCGAGGTCCGGGATTCACTCGAAACTGCAGAACTTCAGGCTTTCATTACAGAGGTGCTGGGGTATCGTTTTGCCTCTGCACACGCCAGCCATACCGGCAAAGTGAACGGAATGGAATTCCATAACAGCCCCAATCCCAGCTGCTATTGCGTAGAAAACCCGGACGGACTGCTTCCCGCCCCCTCCAAAGGGAAGACCGTACTGCGTTACTCCGACAGCGGATGCGGAGCCGCCGTCTGCTATAATGCCGACGGATGGAAAGTCTTCGCCGCAGGCTTCCCTATTGAATGCCTCAAGGACAGCGCCGATATTAATAAAGTAATAGGTAAAGCTCTGGATTACCTTGCCAACTATTCCCTGAAGGAAGATGGCTTGCACAAATGAGAGAACAGCTGCAGTACAAAGGTAATTACCAGCGATTCCCTGAATACAATTTTCTGTTTCCAGGCCCCGGCACGCCACCTGCGGAATTTAAATAAGATGTCCGGCAATAGACGGCCGCTTGGATTTTCCTGAAATTCAGGTGAAAGCATATCCTCAAGTACCCTGTCGGCCAGCTCTTCGTCAAGAGGAAGATCCGGGAATATCTCTTTCTCGAAGCCCAGATATTTGATACAGATAGCGTCTATTGCGGACATGAAACGCAGCATGCCGGCCTTATCGGAGGCCTCAACCACCATTTTCCAGTCAATTTCCGAATGATGCCGGCGAACCGTAAACGCCCAATCTATAAGATGCCTGAGAGTACAGCGTACAGAAGCGAAATGCAAAGCCATGTGCCTCAGATTGAACATCACCTCCAGATTGGGAGCCGGGATGTAGAAATGTCCGTGAGGAACGGCTTTTTCAAGAGTTGCGAGCGACTTCAGTTTCTTCTCATACGCCCAATTGCTGTAATGGGAGGAAACAGTGATGAAATCGTAGTGATTCTCCACTATCCTGTCTCTCAGCATAAATACTGTATGATGACGGTGTGAACGGTTGACGCTGATATTTTTCTTCTGTTTCAGCAAACGGTCTGCTTCCCTGCATTTGCCGAACAACCAGATGTCCAGGTCTCCGAAAGTACGATGCTCGGGCACCGGCCAGTCCAGAGAAGAAGAATAACCCTTGAGAACCATCATACTGATACCGCTCTTTGCATAGAAACGGGCCAGACTGTCTGCCTGGGTTTTCATTATGCGCCAATCCTGCTCAGTACTCATAATCCACGAGGTCCAATCGTCCATGATCTCGTGAGGGATTTCTCCTCCTGTGAAGATGCCTTCATCGTACAACCTCTGCAATCCGTCCCATGCCAGGGCGGATATGCCATGTTCCACGGTAAGGTCGAAGATTTCACCCCATGGATAAGAATCCCTTCTGGGGAAGTCTGCCAAATCTCCACCTGCAGCCAGGCGGAGAATGGAAAGCAGTATTTTAGAGGCTTCCGTCATCAGTTCAGTTTTCTGAGGTCGTCCATATCAAGTTCAATAATCGCAGTGCCCAGCATTGAGATCTGAACTGCGAGGCAACGCTTGCCCCGCACATCGGTCAATTCACATTCATGACCGGCAAGAGGGCCGGAAATCACCTTAACCCTGTCTCCACTCCTGAGCCCGGCATTCTCTATGCAGACCTTCCTTCCACTTTTCTCCACCATGCTGATAAAAGTATCCATCTCAGCATCGGGGATAACCGCAGGCCGGAAAAGCCCGCCGTCGGACACACCAAGATATTTGTACATTCCAGGAATCTCCGCAAGCGGACGCTGCCTTTCGGAAGCCGTGCAATTAATAAAGATATAGCGCGGGACCACGAGTGTCTCTACAAGTTTTTTGCGATCAGACCACTGGTGCAGCTCCCGTCTTACCGGCAGGTAAAACGAATATCCCAGACGTCCAAGTTCGTCGGCGACCCTGCGTTCAGCACATGACTTTACGCAAGCTACATACCAGTGTGTCCTGTCGTCAATCATACTTTTCGAATTCCGAATTCATGGATTTGAATTCCGGCACAATCTCCTTCATCATCTTTACCGTGGCAACCACGTCTCCCTGTTCTGCACAGGCTTCAAGTTTATCCAGCTTCTGAACAACGTACTCCAGATTGCAGGGACGCACCTTGGCTATACGGATACGGTAGTGGGAGGTGGAATCTGAGTTCTCTACGGTAGAGAGAACCTCTTCATAGAGTTTCTCTCCGGGACGCAGGCCGGTGAACACTATTTTTATGTCTATATCCGGTTCAAATCCCGACAGTTTAATCATCTTGCGTGCCAAGTCTACTATCTTGACAGGTTTACCCATATCAAACACGAAGATGCAGTTACTCTGCGGCAACACGGCGGTTTCCAGCACCAGACGGCAAGCTTCCGGGATTGTCATGAAATACCGGGTGATTTCCGGATGCGTTACGGTAATTGGGCCACCATTGGCAATCTGCTTACGGAAACGAGGTATAACGGAACCATTGCTCCCCAGCACGTTTCCAAAGCGGGTTGTCACGAAGCGTGTACCTTCACTACCCTCCCCGGCAAGGCCCAGGCTCTGCACATATATCTCTGCAAGACGCTTGGAACATCCCATCACATTGGTAGGGTTAACTGCCTTGTCCGTAGAAATCATCACCATCTTTTTGACTCCGTATTTCAGACACATGTCTGCAACGTTTCGGCTGCCTCCCACATTTACCATTACCGCCTCGCAGGGATTTTCTTCCATAAGCGGGACGTGCTTGTAAGCAGATGCGTGATAAACCACCTGAGGGCGGTAGCGGCTGAAAACGTAATCCAGACGGTTCCGGAAACGCACATCTCCGATTACCGGCACAAAATCCAGACCGGGATATCTCTGTTCAAGCTCCAATCTGAGTTCGTGCATGGGGGTCTCGGCATTATCGAACATGATGAGCCTGAGAACACCGAACGAAGCCAGCTGGCGACAGATCTCGGAGCCTATCGAACCGGCCGCACCGGTAACCAATACTGTCTTTCCCTGAAGACGGGCCTTTATCTCATCGGTAGAAATCTTTATTTCTTCCCTGCCCAGAAGGTCTTCGATACGTAGTTTACGGAAAGAAGCCTCCCTGGCGCCGGACGCATCGTCTATAGGAGGTGCTACCAGAACCCTGATTCCGTTGGAAGAACAGAATTCTATAAGATTGGAAAGTTCAGGATCGAGGTCGGCATCGTTCACAAAAAGGATAGCGGCAACTGAAAGGTTGCGGCCAAGACTTTCAAACGAGTTGATGTCCTTTACGACAAAGATGCTCTTGTCCATAAGTTTCCGCACACCTGGATCCTTATCCTGCCCGTACAACAGGAATCCTACAACGTCGTAATGGGGCGAATTGATAAGGCGGGTAACCATTGCGGCAGACTTGTCTCCGGTTCCGTATACGAGAACTCTCTGGCGGCTTCGCATGGAGCTCACCCTGTGCTTAAACATCTCATATACCCAAATCATGACAAGCCTTACAGCCATCAGGGATATCAGCGTCAGGGCAAAATCCATCAATACCATAATATATACGGTAGAGGTCGCCTTGCTGACAATATGCAGCACTGCAAGCAAAGCTGCCGCTTTTATCAAAGCCGCAAGAGCAAAGCGCAGTACATCCCTGAAACTAGTATGCCGTATGACCAGAGTATAACTTTTAAGTATCAGGAACGACACAAGTGACGCCACAACCGAGGTTCCCATCCATATTACGGCAAAATAGTCGAACGAATAGAAATTGGACTCGGCTGTCAGGTTCACGGCAGCGATAACACTGAACGAAGCCATTGTTGACAGAAACGTGTCCATCAACAATACCATCCAAGTTGAAAGGTAACTGGAAGAATATTTTTCTAACCGTTTTTCAACAAAAGACATGCTTATTCCTGATGATGATGTTTATGTTCGTGGTTCTCTCCATATCCGTAGCCGTAACCATATCCATACGAATAGCCGTACGCATAGCCATAGCGCGAACGGTGGCTGTCAATTTCAACACCGTTCAGGAGAGTGCACATTCCAGTGAACTGCTCCTCGGAATAACGACTTTGCAAATCAGCCAGGAGAGCTTTTTCCTGCAGGCCGGAACGAAGCACAAATATCGTGCGGGACAGGTTGCTGCTTATCAGACGTGTATCGGCCACCATATCCACAGGAGGGCAGTCGATGAAAATGTAGTCATACTTGTTCTTAAGCTCTTCGATAGCTTCAGTGAAACTGTCGTTACCAAGAAGTTCGGACGGGTTCGGAGGTATGGTACCTACAGGCAGGATATCAAGTCCGCTATCATTTACGTTCTTAACTATAACCCTGTCTATCGACTCGTAAATACCGGACAGATAATCTGCAAAACCGGTGGAAGGAGAACCGGCGAAAGAGGAAAGGGATGCCCTGCGGAAGTCTCCGTCTATCGCAAGGACTTTCATTCCCTTGAGAGCGAAGCTTGCACCGACATTCAAGGTAACGAACGTTTTTCCTGAGCCGGGATTGTATGAAGTAAAGCCGATAACGTTACCATTGCCGTTGCGGCTCATAAACTCCAGATTGGTACGGAGAACCCTGAACGCTTCGTTCACCGCATTGCGTTGCCCGTGTTTTACAACCAGTCTGTATTGTGACTTTTTGGACTTCTTGTCCTGCTTACCCTGAGAAGAGAAAGGAATTTCCCCAAGGAAAGGAACATCCAGACCGTCCAGGTCTTTCCTTGTCCGGACTGTAGTATTCAGGTAATCCAACACGTACAGAACACCGAGAGGAATCATAATCGCTATAAAGAAGGCCACAAGCAAAATATTGCGTTTGTTGGGCGTAGGAGGCACTGGTGCCGCAGTGGGAGAAGTGATCAGCCTGGTATTATAGGCGGTAAACGCCTGAGAGAGTTCATTCTCCTCACGTTTCTGCAACAGGTAGAGGTAAAGCGATTCCATAACCTTCTGGCGACGTTCCACACTTAGCAGATAACGCGCCTGGTTAGGATTGTCTGCCAGACGGGATGTAGCCCTTTCTTCAGTACGGCGCAAAGTCTGGAGCTGATTCTGAAGGGCGGTAATCTGGTTGTCCACGGATTCGCAGATTGCAAGTCTCATAGCCGCCAGGTTACGGTCCATCTCCACAACGAGAGGGTTGGACTCTGAAGAACCGGACACCAGATTGTTACGCTGCATCATCACGCTGTTGTACGTATTAATCTGGGTAGTGATACCGGCATCGTGAAGGCCGGCAGGCACGGGTATGAGCTGATTACCCAGAACCTTGGTACTGAGATAATTACGGATATAGCGGGAAGTTGAGATCTGAGTCTCAATATCCTGGACAGCACGGCTGATTTCCGTAGACTGCGCCATATACATACTGGAAACTGCAGCCACGTCGGGCAGCAGGTTCTTGCTCTTGAATGAAGAAATATCCGAATCTACATGTCCGAGGTCCGCCTCGATGGAAGTAAGCCTCTCATTGATGAACATGGAGGTACTGATGGCCATTTTATTACGGTCGTCAACCCAGTTGGCGTTATAGACGGCAATCACACTGCTGAGCACATCGTCCGCCCTCTGCACGCATTCATCGGAGTAATTGATTTGCAGGATATCGGAAAAGTTCTTTTGGTCTACCGCCACCGTTGAAAGATGGCCGATGCATGCGCCGGCCGCAGCCTGAATGGAAGTATAATTGACAATTACAGGGAAATTCCACTCTCCGCTGAAAGAGGGATTAAGGCTCAGATAAATCACACCGTAGGGGGTTTCTACAGGCTCCCCTGGAGTTACCGGGTAAACCGCCTTATCCTTGATTTTGGAATTCTCAATGGCATACTCCATGTTGTAAATCACCATAGTGCTGTCCGACTGGGGCCTGACATAGCACGTAAGGGCAGGGCTTCCTTCGGGAACTTCCAACACTATAGGCTGTGAAGCGGCATAGAGGGGAGTTTCGTGGAAACGTCCTTCGCGATAATAACGGTAATTCAGCTTCAGGTTACGGACCACCTCTCGCATGAGGTCCGGAGAACGGAATGCTACGATTTCGTTAGCCAGCTTGGAATTCATCTGTGAGACACC
>JAGAAU010000155.1 GCA_017615135.1 Bacteroidales bacterium
AAACTTCCATTGCCTGATACTCAGCCATCCCCAGAAGGTCGTAAAGCCTGGCGGTGTTCTGGGTACGCTCCTCGGCCCTCTGCCAGAATTCGCGCGGATCGTCGCCCGGGAAGGGAACTATATCCTTCTGAGACAGATGGTGATAGATGGCGTGCCTCTTCTCCACCACTTCATCGGGGCTAAGGGGAACAGCCATATCCACGCTGCCAAGGTCCCATTCCATCCAGGCGCCGCGGTACAGCCAAACGCTGCAATCGCCAACCCACGTCTCTCCCTCTTCGCGCAACTGCTCGAGCGCTTCAAGAGCCGCCTCGGTGCATACCCTGTGGGTTCCATGCGGATCCGCAAGGTCTCCTGCCATATAAATCTGGTCCGGGCGCAGGGATTTCATAAGTTTCTTGATTATATCCACATCCACCTGGGTGCGTGGCTTCTTGGAAATGCCACCGCTCTCGTAGAAGGGCAGATTGAGGAAATGAACGTGTTCATCCTCGTCCAGCCCGAAAGAACGGATGGCTCCACGGGCCTCTGAACGGCGGATGGCCGCCTTGATTGCAAGCAGTTCCTCAGGCTCGGGTGCTCCGGGACGCTTTGAGGCAATGATATCGCGAACTTCCTGCACTCTGTCGCCGAAACCAAGTTCCCTGGCGGCATCCATGTGCTGGACAACCACGTCATCGTGAACGGCAACATCGCCGGAAGTCTCGTAGGCTACATGAACATTGTGTCCCTGATGTGCGAGACGAATGAGGGTTCCTCCCATGGAGATTACATCGTCGTCCGGATGGGGAGAGAATACCAGGACCGTCTTGGGATAAGGCTCAGACCACACGGGGCGGCTTGTTTCCAGACAGCCGGGTTTTCCGCCGGGCCAGCCGGTGATGGTATGCTGGAGGTCGTTGAATATGTCGATGTTAATCTTGTCGTACGGACCGAACTTCTCCAGCAGTTCCTCGAGGGAGTTCTGCAGATAATCCGCCTGGGTAAGCTTGAGAATGGGTTTTCCAAGTTTCAGGCTCAACCAGACCACTGCCTTGCGGCGGAACTTCGGGGTCCAGTCGCAGGGTCCTATGCACCAGGGGCACACGGAACGGGTGAGTCCTTCGGAGGCGGGCTCATCCACATACATTACGGTATTGGGATGTCTCTGGAAGAAGGATGCGGGATATTCAGATCCGCACTCCCCTTCCACTATGCGGCTTACCGCCTCGGCCTTATCTTCGCCCCACGCCATCAGAATCACCTTTTTAGCGCTCTTCATGGTGCTTACGCCAAGGGTGATGGCTGCATTGGGAGTATCGGCTATATTCCTGTTGAAATTATGGGCCTGGCGTTTTCTGGAGTTGTAGGGAAGGGTAACCGTGCGGGTGCGGCTCTCTTCTGCCGAGCCCGCTTCGTTGAATCCAATCTGTCCCTTGTCGCCTATACCCATGACCAGAAGGTCCATATCCCTGGCAATCGCATCGAACTCTGCGCAGTATGTGTGCAGTTTTTCCTTGGAAACGGAACCGTCGGGAATGTGCACGTTCTCCGGGAGAATATCCACCTTGTCTACGAAAAGTTCGTGAATCTTGCGGTTGCGGCTCTGTGGAGCGTCCGGCGCAATGGGATAGTAGTCGTCTATGGACACTATCTCTACATCACGGAAAGAAATGACGCCCTGCTCGTAAGCGCCGCACAGTTCCTTGTAAAGGGTAAGTGGAGACGAGCCGGTAGAAAGCCCCAGCTTGAAGGGCCGGGCATGCCCCTCTGCTGCGAATTTACGGATTGCGTCGATGACAATCCCTGCTATTTCGCTACAGGCGGAATAAGAGTCTTTGCGTACTTCAGTAACGATTTTGTCACATGAGTGGAGAATGTCCACCGGAAGGCCTTCTTCAATCAGGCCACCGTCTTTGGGAAGAGAAAAGTGTTTCATTCGGCCAATATTATATTCTCGCAAATATAATATTTTTCTATAGATACGAAAAGAGGACGACTGCAAGTCTTTCGACTTTTAGTCATCCTCTTTTAATGTTGCAAAAATCGCTTACTCGGCTGCGGGAGCTTCTTCGGCGGCGGCAGGAGCCTCCTCTACGGGAGCCTCTGCTGCTACGGGGGCCTCTTCCACAGGAGCCTCGACCTTCTTGGCGCGGCTGCGGCGGGTAGTCTTCTTCGTCTCCTTCTTTTCTGCAGGCTCGAAGAAGTCTACAAGCTCTATGAGAGCCATTTCAGCGGCATCTCCCTGACGGAATCCGATATGAAGGATACGGCAGTATCCGCCCGGACGGTCAGCAATCTTGGGAGCCACGTTTCTGAACAGCTCGGTAACAGCGTACTTGTCTTTGAGGTAGCTGAAAACAACCCTGCGGGAGTGGGTGGTGTTCTCCTTGCTCTTGGTGATAAGGGGCTCCACATAGGGCTTGAGGGCCTTGGCCTTCGCCAGGGTGGTCTGAATCCTCTTGTGAAGTATCAGCGAGGATGCCATATTGGCGAGCATGGCCTTGCGGTGACCGCTCTGCCTCCCGAGATGATTTATAGCTTTATTGTGTCTCATCTTTAAACGTTCTTTTTCTTGGGTTCAATATTATACTTCGTGACATCCATTCCGAAGGAGAGCTTCATCTTCTCCACGAGAAGGTCTATCTCGTTGAGAGACTTGCGTCCGAAGTTACGGAACTTCATCAGTTCGGCACGGGAGTAGGAAACCAGGTCGGCGAAGGTGTCGATATCGGCAGCCTTGAGGCAGTTGAATGCGCGCACCGAAAGTCCCATATCGGAAAGTTTGGTAAGCAGCAGGTGCCTCATACGCAGATCTTCCTCGCCAAGCGGCTCGCTGGGGCCGGCTTCTCCGACGGCAGCGGAAGACATCTTCTTGCTGTCGGTGAAGAGGTTGAAGTGATAAATAAGGATGTTTGCAGCTTCCTGAAGTGCCTCGTCGGGGCTGATGGACCCGTCGGTGACGATTTCAAGGTTGAGCTTCTCATAGTCGGTCTTCTGCTCCACACGCCAGTTATCTACGCTCCAGTTGACCTTGCGGATAGGAGTGTAGATAGCGTCTACGGGAATGGTTCCGATAGGAGTATTCTCGTCGCGCAGTTCCTCGGCGGGAACGAAGCCCCTGCCCTTGGTGATTGTGAGGGTAATCTCAATCTTTACGGAAGGCTCCAGCCAGCAGATGTGCTGCTGGGGGTTGAGGACCTTGAATGAAGAGAGAGCCTTGGAAATGTCCTCAGCGGTAAACTCCTGCTTGCCGCTGATAACCACATTCGCTGTCTCAGTCTCCACGGAAGGTATCATCCTGCGGAACCTAACCTGCTTCAGATTCAGGATAATATCCTGCATTCCCTCTATCACGCCGGGGATGGTGGCGAATTCCTGGTCGACCCCGGAGATCTTTATCTGACTGATAGCAAAACCCTCGAGAGAGGCCAGAAGGATGCGACGGAGCGCGTTGCCTATAGTCTGCCCGTAACCGGGCTCCAGAGGCCGGAACTCGAAACTGCCGACGGTCTCGGTGCTTTCGAGCATTATGACCTTATCGGGTTTCTGAAATGCTAAGATTGCCATAATATGCTTCTTTGGGGTTAGGAATTACTTGGAGTAGAGGTCAACTATGAGCTGCTCGTTGATGTTCTCGGGAACCTCGGCCCTGGTGGGCAGGTTCAGGAACTTTCCGCTAAGTGTCTTGGTATCGAATTCGATCCAGGAATACTTGGCTGCGGAAGCAACGCTGTTCTGGATAACCTCGAGGCTCTTGGACCTCTCTCTTACAGCAACGCTGTCTCCCTGCTTCACCTGAGTGGAAGGAATGCTGCAAACCTCACCGTTCAGGGTGATGTGGTGGTGGGAAACAAGCTGACGAGCAGCTGCGCGGCTGGGAGCGATACCCATGCGGTAAACCACGTTGTCGAGCCTGGATTCGAGAAGGAGGATGAGGTTCT
>JAGAAU010000156.1 GCA_017615135.1 Bacteroidales bacterium
CCAGGGCTTTGGGAATCATCCCGTTAGTGTGGTCTGAGCACCATCCGTTTATGACCTTGAGAGAATTCTGGGTGTCGGCGAAGTCCAGGGAGTCTACGGTGGCCTGATAATGCTTCTTTACTGTTTGCTCATAACTGTCATACAGCGTACATACCTTGTCTACGAAAATTGCGTTGGCAATGCTGAGTGTGGTTTTCTTGTCCATCGCAGGCAGCTGCTCCAGGAGCGAGAGCGCATATTCGTTCACGGCTTCGGTCTCTCCGTCTCCGTACCCAAGCACATTGCAGATTTCATTGGCGGTCTCACCTTGCGCGCCGTTCAGTATCATTCCGAGCAGGAACTGCATGCTGAGGGGAGATATAATATAGTCCTGTTTCTCTGCAGCGTCTATTTTGCTTAGGAACTTGAAATTGAAGCTGTTGCCTTTCTGAATGAATCCGGAGGATTTTGCGCTCAGCTTCAGGGGCGTGTAGGGATTGTTTGCGGAGTAGTCCGTATTGTCATTGCAGGATACGAACAGGCCGATGGAAGCCGCAAGAATTGCTAAAAAACGAAGCGATTTCATATTCTTATTTGTCATATTTCACTGAAGACAGGTAGAGCGCATATCCGGGAACGGATTCTCCTGCGCGGCAGCGGTCGGCGCTCTGAAGCAGTTCCTCCATGGACTCTGCGCTGCGTTTGCCGCGTCCCACTTCTACCAGGGTTCCCACGATAGCCCGCACCATGTTCCGCAGGAACCTGTCGGCCCGGATCCGGAAAATAAGATAATCCTCCTCGCGGCCCGGGTAACCCATAAGCCTCACATGGTCCGGTGTGTAGTGGCTCCACTGCGCATCGTATATGGTACAGACGGTGGTTTTGACGGGGCTGCCGTTCTTGGCGAAACAGGCGAAGTCCCTGGTGCCCTTCAAAATGGCTGCGGCGCGGTTCATTTCGCCCATATCCAGCACGGGATAGCCGCAGAGCCACGATTTTCCCTCCATGAAAGGGTCTTTGCTGCGGTGCAGAAGGTAGCAGTATTCGCGTGCCGTGGCATCGAATCTGGAGTGGAAATCTCCGGCTGCGGCTTCTATGGAATGAATGCGTATTCCGGAGGGCAGAATGGCATTTAATTTGCAGCACAAAGATGCGGTATCAAGGCCGTCTGCGGCGTCGAAATGTGCTGTAAAGCTGCAGGCGTTCACCCCTGTGTCGGTTCTTCCGGCTCCGGTGACTCTCACGTTTTCAGAGAGAAGCACGGTGAGCGCCTCCTCCAGGCTCTGCTGCACACTTGGGTCTGAAACCTGGATTTGCCAGCCGTAGAACCCGGCTCCGTTGTAACTCAAGACTGTCTTGTACCTCATAACGATGATGCAAATTTAAAAAATACAAATGGAAAGTGTAAACATTAAAGAATTGAACGACCGTATTCAGAAGGAAAGCGCGTTTACAGACCTGCTTTCCCTGGAGATGGGCAAGGTAATCGTGGGCCAGAAACAGCTGGTAGAAAACCTCATGATAGCCCTCCTCGCTAACGGTCACGTGTTGCTTGAAGGTATGCCCGGCCTTGCCAAAACTCTGGCAATCAGTACAATGGCCAAGGCAATCGATGCAAAGTTCAGCCGTATCCAGTTCACCCCGGACCTGCTGCCTGCAGATGTTACCGGCACCCTTATCTACTCTCAGAAGAAAGAGCAGTTCGAGGTGCGCAAGGGCCCGGTCTTCGCGAATTTCGTACTGGCCGATGAAATCAACCGTGCCCCCGCGAAGGTCCAGAGCGCGCTACTGGAGGCCATGCAGGAGCGTCAGGTCACTATCGGAGACCAGACTTTCAAACTGCCTGAACCGTTCCTGGTGCTGGCAACCCAGAACCCTGTAGAGCAGGAGGGAACTTATCCTCTGCCCGAGGCCCAGACAGACCGTTTCATGCTGAAGGTGCTGGTAGATTATCCCGCAAAGGAAGAGGAGAGGCTCATTATGAGGATGAACAACCTCGGAGAGTTTCCCCAGCCTTCGCCGGTAGTGAAGCCCGAAGACATAGTTCGTGCCCGCAGTATCGTGCGCGAGGTGTATATGGACGAAAAAATCGAGCGCTACATAGTGGACATAGTATTCGCCACCCGCAAGCCCGAAGATTACGGTCTGGAAGGGCTGAAGGACCTTATAGCCTACGGCGCGTCTCCCCGTGCGAGCATCAGCCTCTCCCTTGCCGCCAAAGCCTATGCCTTTATCAAGCGCAGGGGCTATGTGATTCCGGAGGATGTGAGGGCAGTCTGCCCACAGGTGCTCAGGCACAGAATCGGCCTTACATACGAGGCGGAAGCGGAAAATGTAAATACCGAACAGATAATTGAAAAGGTAATAAATGCCGTCGTCGTCCCGTAATGCCACGGACCTTCTGCGGAAGGTTCGCAAGATTGAAATCAAGACCAAGGCGCTCTCTCACCAGATATTCGCGGGAGAATACCATTCGGCCTTCAAGGGCCGTGGAATGGCGTTCAGCGAGGTGCGGGAGTACCAGTGGGGAGACGATGTGCGCAATATGGACTGGAATGTCACCGCGCGTCTCAGATCTCCCTACGTGAAGGTCTTCGAGGAGGAGCGCGAACTTACCGTGGTGCTGCTGATAGACGTGAGCCGTTCCGGGCTCTTCGGAACCACCGTCCGTACCAAACGCGACCTCATTGCGGAAATTGCGGCGGTGCTGGCGTTCAGCGCTTCGCTCAATAACGACAAGGGTGGCGCGCTTTTCTTCAGTGACCGGGTAGAGAAGTTCATACCACCCCAGTAGGGTCGCAGCCCTC
>JAGAAU010000157.1 GCA_017615135.1 Bacteroidales bacterium
ATACCTCGGACCTGCCCGCGACGAGATGAAGAAACTCTACGCCCATAAGATTGTGAACGTTCTTGGTTCCGACGGAAAGGCCGCCTGAGACAAATAGACTTATGAAGAAACTTGTCATCATACTTACAGCCGCACTCACACTGTGCGGCTGTTCGATTTTACAGTCTCGCAACTGGGACACCCAGCAGCTTCTGGTGGCAGCCGCCAACGCCACTACCGCCGTTACCCTCACAGACAGCCAGATTCAGAGCCTGAGCAATCAGACCGTGGCAGAACTTGATGCAAAGAGCACAATAGACAACGGCACCTACATCAAACGTCTGAACAAAATCATGAACGGTATTGATTCCGCAGAGGGCCTGCCGCTCAACTTCAAGGTTTACAAGACCAGCGAAATCAACGCCTTCGCCTGCGGAGACGGTTCCATACGGGTATATTCCGGGCTTATGGACGCCATGACAGACGAAGAGGTCTTTGCGATCATCGGGCACGAGATTGGTCACGTGGTGCATAAAGACACCAAGAAAGCCATGCAGAACGCCTATATGGCTGCAGCTGCAAGAAGCACGGTGAGCGCCGCCGGCGGAACCGTGGGCAAACTGGCCCAGAGCGTGCTCGGAGATATCGCCGAGGCTTTCGTGGGTGCCCAGTTCTCACAGAAACAGGAATTCAACGCCGACGATTACGGCTACAGCTTCTCCGTCGCCAACGGACGCAGCCCCTATGCCATGTACAACGCGCTGAACAAACTGCTCACCCTTTCCAACGGCAGCAAAGCCTCGGCCCTGCAGAAAATGTTCAGCTCCCATCCCGATACCGAGACGAGAGCTGCAAGAATCAAGGCTAAGGCCGACGCCGCAACCGGCAAAAGCTCATCTCAGTAGTTTAAACAGGCTCACGTACAGCACCAGATGCCGCTTAGGCGTCTGCAAAGACCTTCCCGTCGTCGAGGGTGACGCGCAGCGGGGTATAATCGGAGTGGAAATCGTTCAGCAGGCGGTCGCGATAGCGGCGGCATTCCCATTTGCACATGGGCAGGTCGTGCAGCAGATGATTGCCGCAGGTCTCGGGAGTAGTGGCGGGAACCGCATCCTGCTCCAGTATCCACTCCAGGCATTCAAGGGTAAGCGCCCGCATGTCCTGAACTGAATAATCGCCCGTCATTACCACATACATACCCGTCAGGCAGCCCATCGGCCCCACGTACACCACGTTGTCTTTAACCCGGGAGTTGCGGAACCAGGTTGCCATCAGGTGCTCTATGCTGTGGATGGCGGCTGGCGCTACGGCCGGCTCCCTGTTCGGCTCCGTAATGCGGAGGTCGAAGGTTGTAAAGCCCTTATCCTGCCGGGAGATATAGATTCCGGGCTTGAGCTGCGTATGGTCTATAGTGAAACTCTGAATGACTTCCATAACTAATGACGGTTTAATGCCGCGAAAGTAACAAATTCTCCTCAAAATCCGTTTTTTTTGTATCTTTGAAATTGGAAAAACGCACAAATGAAAGGCAAGGCTTTGATTTTTTCGGCACCGTCCGGCTCGGGCAAGAGCACGGTAGTTGGCCACATTCTAAAACTTCACCCGGAAATTGAATTCTCCGTATCGGCTACGTCGCGAGCCCCGCGTGGCAGTGAGCAGGATGGGGTTGAATATCACTTCCTGAGCCCGGAGAAATTCCGCCAGCTGGTGAAAGAAGACCAGTTCGTGGAGTGGGAGGAGGTTTATGGCGGCAGCTGCTACGGCACGCTCAAAAGTGAGGTTGAGCGCATCTGGGCCAAAGGCCATGTAATTATCTTTGACGTAGATGTAAAAGGCGGCGTTAATCTCAAAAAATACTTCGGAGACAGCGCACTTTCCGTTTTTATCAAGGCTCCGAGCATCGAAGAACTTCGCCGGCGCCTCATCGGCCGCAATACAGACAGCCCCGAAGCCATAGAGAAACGGGTTGCCAAGGCTGCAGAGGAGATGCTCTACGAGGATAAATTCGACGCCGTGCTGGTCAACGACGACCTCGCCACCGCGCTCTCCACCGCAGAAAAGCTCGTAGACGGTTTTTTGTCGAAGTAATGAAAATCGCCGTATATTCCGGTTCATTCAATCCTCTCCATATTGGTCATCAGGCCATTATGGAGTATTTCAGTGCCGATAAATCCTACGACGGGATGTACCTGGTGGTATCTCCTCAGAACCCGCTTAAAATGGCTCAGGCGCAACCGGACGGTCAGGAGCGCTACCTTAATGCCGTGGCCGCGCTGAAACGCCACCCTGAACTGAAGGTTAAGCCGGACGATATAGAACTTGGGATGGAAGCGCCGCACTATACCATCAGGACGCTGGATGCGCTGAAGCAGCGGGAGCCGAAAAACAGTTTCACCCTGGTCATGGGCGCCGACAATTTGGCAAATATCAGGCGTTGGCGCGATTACAGGCGGATTCTGCTGGAATACGGAGTTGCCGTCTATCCCCGCCAAGGAGTAGACCTGACGGCCGTCCGTGAGGAGCTGATGAAAGAGTGTCCGGATTATCGCATCCAACTTACAGATGCCCCCATGGTGGATATCTCTTCTACTGAAATACGGGACGGTATTGCTGCCGGCCGCGACATGTCTGAATATCTGATGTAACTAAATATTTTAAGAATAATGCGTAGGAATTTGTTTGTTTTGGCGGCGATGACGCTGGCGCTCTTCGCTTCCTGCGATGCGGGAAAGGTTAAATTGCTTCCCGAATCAGCCTTCAAGACCGTTGTCGACGGAAAAAATGTAGACCTTTACACCATCAAGAGCGGTGATGTCACCATGCAGGTAACGAATTACGGGGCGCGCGTGGTTACGCTCTGGACTCCGGACCGTAATGGCAATTTTGCCGATATCGAAACAGGTTATGAGAACATAGACCGCTATGTGAACAATACCGGCGAGCGTTTCCTGGGCGCTGCGGTAGGCCCCGTGGCAAACCGTATAGCGAACGGCCGCTTTACCCTGGACGGACAGGAGTACACCCTCCCGCAGAATAACAACGGCAACACCCTTCACGGGGGAGATTACGGCGTAGACCGCCTCGTTTGGGATGTTATGGAAAAAACCGACAGCAGCATTGTATTCCTGCTCAACCTTAAGGACGGGCAGGAGGGCTTCCCCGGCGACCGCTACATAATAATGGGCTATACCCTGGATTCCGGGAACAATTTTACCGTTCAGTACCTTGCCACGACCGACAAACCCACTCCGGTGAATTTCTCGCACCACTCTTTCTTCAACCTTTCCGGAGACAGCAGCAAATCCATCCTCGATTATGAGCTCTGGATCAAGGCTGGGAAGGCAACAGAGGTAGACAGCCTGCTCATACCTACCGGACGGATAGTTTCCCTGGACGGTTCTCCCCTCGATTTCCGCACTCCAACCCGGATAGGAGACAGGATTGATGCCGATGATTACCAGATAAAGTGCGGCCCCGGCTATGATCACAACTGGATTATAGACCGCGAAGGAGATGGCGTAGAACTTGTCGCTTCCGTCTACGACCCCGAGAGCGGCCGTCTCATAGAAGTCTTCTCGGATCAGCCCGGACTGCAGTTCTACAGCGGCAATTTCTTCTTCGGAGAATATCCCGACAAGTATGGCAACAACATCGGCTATCGCTGCTCCATGGCGCTCGAGACACAAAAATTCCCGGACGCTGTGAATCATCCGGAATTTCCGGATACGATTCTTGGCCCGGGACAAACTTATACGCAGACCTGCGTCTATCGCTTCAGCGTAAAGTGAAAACCATTCGCATCACCGCGGTCCGCAAGACCGAATATCCGGACCTGATGGCCCGATACGAGAACCCCATCGAACATACCTGCGACGTATCCGTGGGGCAATCCTGGATAAGTGAAGACGGGA
>JAGAAU010000158.1 GCA_017615135.1 Bacteroidales bacterium
GATGAAGGCGACCAAGTACATCGATCCGGAAGTTGCAACCACTTCCATCAGCGAAGATTGCACCTACCCGTATTCCAAGACCTTCTCCTTCGGTATAGACATTACATTCTGACGCTTATGAAAAAGTATATTATACAGATTTCACTTGTGTTGGCCGCATTCGGGCTCAGTTCCTGCGAAAGCGATTTCCTGACTCTGGCGCCCGAGACAAAGCTGTCTCCGGACACCTATTTCTCAAATGCCACCGAACTGGACCTCTGGGCCAACAAGTTCTATAATGACGTGCTTCCCGACGCTGCCGACCTTGCCGAGCAGAATGCAGACGACAACTGCAATTCCAACTCGCTTGCCGCAATTCAGCGCGGAACTCTCCTTCCTTCTACGAAGTTCTGGACTTCCGATACCTGGAAGCCTCTCCGCAACATAAACTACATGCTGGAGAATAACCGCTGCACGGATGTTTCCGTAAAGAACATGTACGACGGCGTGGCGTATTTCTTCCGTGCATGGTTCTATTACGAGAAGGTCCGCCAGTGGGGAGACGTTCCCTGGTACGACCATGTGATAGGTTCCTCCGATACCGAAGACCTTAACAAACCCCGCGACCCTCGCGGTTACGTTATGCTGAAGGTTGTTCAGGATCTGGACAAGGCTTACGAACGCCTGCCGGAAAACTGGTCCTCCAATTCCGTGTATCACGTATCCAAGGACGCCGCCCTTGCCCTTAAATCCCGTGTGGCTCTCTTCGAAGGTACCTTCCGCAAATATCACGCAGGTTCGGACTTCGTGCCTGAGGATGTTCAGACCTTTGAAGGTGTTACCATCTCTTCCGAGTGGTTCCTGAATCAGGCCGCGGAAGCTGCATCTCTCCTTATAGGCAAGCGCAGCCTCTATACCGGCAATACAATGGGGATAGCCAAGAAGGCCACGGACGCATCTTACCGTGAATATTTCATCCTGGAAGACGCTGAACCCAACGAGACCATCCTCTCCCGCCGTTACAATGTAGACCTGCTTGTGCGTCACGGGGTTCAGTTCGATTACAAGAACCAGCACCGCAGCGCCACCGCCCGTATGGTGAACCATTATCTGCAGAGCGACGGAACTCCCATCCAGGAGCGTGCCGGCTGGCAGACTCTCGATTACAAGAACGTATTTTCAAAGAGGGATCCCCGTATGGCCCAGACCCTGCACGGACCTTCCTATGTTGCTGTTGACGGCAGCGCACATGAGGCTCTCAGCTTCGAACGCACCTTCAACGGTTACCGTGTTATCAAATATATTTCCGACGGCTCGCACGAGACCGCATCTACTTCTACCACGGATTGCCCTCTGATTCGCTATGCCGAGGTTCTTCTGAACTATGCCGAGGCTAAGGCCGAACTTGGACAGCTGACCGATACCGATGTCCAGCGTACCGTTGATGTTATACGTGCGCGCGTGGGCATGCCGGCGATGTCTTCCGTGCCTACAACCGAAGATCCGCTCATGGCGGAATACTATCCGAATGCCAGCGGTACCCAGAAAGCCGCTATCCTCGAGATACGCCGCGAAAGAACCGTGGAACTCTTCTGCGAAGGCTTCCGCCAGTGGGACCTCCTTCGCTGGAAGGAAGGCAAGTGGCTCACCCTCAAGGCTACCGGCGGTGCGCGTGGAATATATTTCCCGGCCCTTGGTGAATATGACCTTGACGGCGACGGAAAGGTTGACGTATGCATTTGGCAGGGCACCAAACCTTCTACGACCGCTCCTACTGTGAACACTCTCGAGATTGGTAAGAATTATACCCTTTCCGAAGGCGATCACGGTTATCTGACCTACTGGGCCGGAGAAGACTATGAGTGGAACGAAGGACGCGATTATCTCTGGCCTGTACCCGCAGACCAGCGTTCCGCCACCCATGGAGCCCTTACTCAGAATCCCGGTTGGGAAGACGGAGTTTCATTCGACGAATAAACATGTGCAGGTATAAATCATTACTTTTTGCCGCGTTCATTGCGTCGCTCGCATTTTCATGCGGAGAGAAACAGCCCGAGGAAGCGTCGCTTCCTCTGGCTGTGACTCCGCAGACCCTGAGCATTCAGGGTCTGGGCGACGCAAAGACGCTGTCTATAGTTTCCGCTACGGACTGGTACGCCCGTGTTTCCGATTCCTGGATAAGGCTGGGAGTTACTTCCGGCAAGGCTTCCAAAACGGGGGAGTCGCTTTCTGTGTCCTTCGATGAGAACAAGGCTGCCAGCAGCCGTAAGGGTACTATCACAGTTTCTAACCTTGGAAAGGAAACCGTTGTAGTGGAAGTTACCCAGGCAGAAGCTTCGGATACCCCGGTTACTTATGGAATTTCCACGGCGGAAGACCTTCTGGGTTTTGCAAAGGCAGTTAACGGAGAAGGGGCCATCGCCCCATATCTGGTGAACGGAGTCGCTACTATCATGAACGATATAGACGCCTCGTCCATAAAGGACTGGGTGCCCATCGGCACTGAAGCTTCTCCGCTCGTCTGCAACCTGGACGGTGGAAACCATACCATCTCCAATGTGAACTGGAATGTGGATGCTTCCAAATATAAGCATGCCGGATTTATCGGCAACGCCAAAGGTGTGACGATAGAAAAACTGAAGTTCGGCAGCGAAGGAAGCAGCGTGCATTTCGTCGGGAACCCCGCCGAGAAGCTTCGCGCAGGAGGTTTCGTGGGCTATGCCACGGGCTGTACTCTCACCAGGCTGACCAACAACGCCAACCTCTATGTGGAGAGTACTTCCGCAACCGGCAACAACCTTATTATCGGAGGAATAGCCGGTTATGCAGACCAGAATTCCATACTCGGAGATCCCAGCTTCCGTCTGAACGGTTGCGTGAACAACGGAAATATCTTCGTGAAAGTTCCCGCACAGGAAGGCGGTATAATTGGTTATTCTTCAGGAGTGGTGAACAACTGCACCAACAACGGTTGCATACTGGGGAAGAAGGACGGTTCTTACGGGCCGGGATGGGGATGTTCCTACAACAAGGCCAAAGCCAACTTCGTTTCTAATTACGGCTACGGCCACGTGGGGGATTACGACAAGTATGTCTCCAATCCCACCGACGCACCTTCCGACGCGATAATCAATTCCATGATGAATTACAGTGCCGCGTACGACATGGACGCCAATTACATAGACTGGACACGCGATTCTTATTACGACTGGACCGAGGTAGAGAAGAAGCAGCTCCACAGCGGAGTCTACTATGCCCATTATTCATTCGATAATGTGCCCAGGCACATGCACGTAGTGGAAATAGACCTTAAGGACACCGGCATCGAACTTACTTCAGCAGTAGCGGACGAGATCATCCCCAATCCGAACGGTAACGGAAATTCCAATAACGGTTTCAATCTCCGCGAAACCCTTTCGCAGCTCTGCAGCCGCAGGCGCGCCGAGGGGCAGAAGATTCTGGCCGGATTCAACTGCTGTTTCTTCGATTCAAACGACGGCATTTCCCGTGGCTTCCATGTGGAAGACGGCCATCCGGTTTACATAAACAACCCTGAAGTGGTTAAAAAACTCACTAACCATCTCTGGGGCTTTACCGTATTCACGGACGGCACTGCATCGTGCGGAAAAAAGAAGTTCACAGGCAAGCTGAAAGCTGCCGGACAGGAGTATTCCTGGTATACCCTCAACGACACTACCATGAGGCATATATCTCCGGATGTATCTCCCGTGAACCTGTACAATTCCCGCTATGTGCAGTATCCTCATCCTCAGAAGACCTCCCTTGTGAACAGACTCGCGGCGAACGCGCTATATGTGGTCTGCGAATGGACATCGGGAGAAATGGGCGTGAATACCGGTTATGCGCCGGCAAAGGTCGTGCAGGTGCTGGACGGCCGTTCCACCCCTCTGACCAGTCTGCCTTACATAACAGATAAGAACAGAATCGGAATAGCCCTTTCAGGTACTGACGCTTCCGCTCTTGAATCCCTGAAAGCGGGGGATACCGTGGAGATAAGCTGCCAGATATCGGTGGGTGGAGATGCTTCCAAGCCCGTTTATTCCATGGATTCCACTATGTACCAGTTGCTTACCGACGGAGAAGACACTTCCAATTCTCCCGGCGCATCCTCCACTCTTTTAACCGCATTTGACCCTATGACCTTCCCGGTTGTAAGCCAGGATGGCAGCAAGGTCTGGCTTGTGGAAGTGGACGGCCGTCAGCTCTGGTATTCTCTCGGAATCAAGTCTTATGAGATGTACCGTATAGCCAGGAAACTCGGCGGTTGGAACGCTACCCGCATGGATGGCGGCGGTTCTTCCACCGTCTGGATCTGGGACAGTTCCAAGGGCTCGGGCTCGGTGGTAAACCGTCCCTGCGATTCCAAGGGTGAACGCAGTTGTATGACCTACGTTTTATTAAGAGAAAAATAATATTGATAATATGAAAACTATTAACAAACAAGCATTGGCATTTCTGACAGGAATTGCAGCGCTGGTTTCCGCCTGTACTACTCCGACGGTCAGCTATACGATTACTGCCGATCCGGCTGCCATACTGGAGGTCGAGGCCAATAATCCCGCGCAGGAGATTATCGTCGTAGAGACAGACGCTCCCTACTGGATAATCAACACTACCGACAATTGGATTACATGCGACCCTGTAACGGGAGTCGGCGGCGGCAAGTCCACCATCGTCACCGTTACCATCGGGTCCAATTTCAAGGGCGATGCAGTTACCACCAATCCCAGAAGGGGAGAGATCAAAATCTCCGGAGGCATGACCTCAATCACCGTTCCCGTAAGCCAGCTTGGGCACGAGGCTGTTATCGATCCTTCCGCCAGCATTGGAGGAATAGAAAACATCGATGAGTTCCTTGCGTTTGCCGATGCAGTCAACAATGGCGGTTCCATTGTGCGCTGGACCAACGATGCCGGGGAGATAGCACTCCTTAACGACATAGACATGGACGGCATCGATGCCTGGATACCTATCGGTTCTCCTACCAAGACGGGTAACGGCAACAACAGCTCCAAGCCTGAGGGCAACGTGTTCTCTGCAGTCTTCAACGGTGGCAACCATACCATCCGCAACTTCAATGCATCTGCGGAACTCGCGGCAGGCGAGACCTGGGGTCTGTTCGGCTATCTGGACAAGGCGGTCATCAAGGACCTCAACCTGGAGGCAGATATCGTCCTTTCCGCCAAGGGTGCATCCGATGCTGGTGTCCTGGCGGGAACTGTTAACAGCTCCACTATCGAGAACGTGCACGTGAAGGCAAAAATCAAATCCACTGGTATCAACTCCAACGCCCGTTTCTCTATCGGCGGCATTACTGGCTTCGCATTCAGTACCTTCGATGCAGAGACCGGAACGGCAAATGATACCTTCATCAAGAACTGCAGCGTAGATGCGGTTGTAGATGCGGACGGAGGGGATAACCTTTCGAACGGCGCCGCTGCGGCAATGTACGGTGGTATCGCAGGTTTCTGCACCAACGTCAAGGACGCTTCCCGCATACACATTGAGGATTGTACCAATAATGGCAGCATGAAGGTGCAGCTTGGTCGCTGCTCCGGTATTGTAGCTACCGCAAACTATGGTACCATTCTCAAGGGCTGCACCAATAACGCTTCCCAGGTGAACACTATACCTAACGGACGTATCGCACAGATAGTCTGCAACCTGAGCGCACAGTCTGCAATCATAGACTGCCAGAATAACGGCAATCTTACCACTACCGGCAGCCTTACCACTACCGGCGGCCTTGTAGCACTGATTGGCAATGAAACATCATACATTGAAGGTGGCGAGCGCATTGCAAACACTGCTGTCATAATTTCCGGTTTCGATCCCAACACAGATAGCCAGAAGCGTAGGTTCTCCGGACTTATCGGTGCAAACTTGAACGTGTTCGACCATATCTCCAACCTGAAGGTGAGCGGGAAGCTCGGTGTGTACAAGGCTGATGGTAATCATGAGATGTTCGAAATCGATGAGGACAATTACATGACGTATATCGGCACTATAAACGCCAATAATAAGGATAAGGTTACTAATATTGTCTATGTACCTGCAAACTGATGAAAAAGTACATTGAACCTGATATTTTTACAGCAGTCATAGGAACGGAAGAGCTTCTTCCGTTCCTGGCTGCTTCCGGTCAAATCAGCGACCTGGAATATATTGAAGACAGTTGGAATTGATTATGAGCAATAAGATCCTGTTTCCGTTCATAGCTGTTTCCCTGTGCCTGGTATCCTGTGTGCAGGAAAGCCGCCTTTCATCGGATAGCGCCGCCGTTGTGCGGACTGTATTGAATGCCTCACTTCCAGAGCTTGGCAAGACCTCCATAGATGGAGTGAAAGTATGTTGGAGTTCAGGCGATGAGATTTGTGTGAACGGAAGCAGGTCTTATCCTCTTTCGGAACCTTCTTCCTATGCGAGCTTTTCTTTCGAAGATGTCCTCAGCCTGCCGTACAGTGCAGTTTATCCGGCTTCTCTGTGGAAGAACAGCTCTACTGTTACACTTCCTTCCTCCTGGAATCCTGCACTTCAGCAGATTCCGCTCCGGGCTTATTCCGAATCGGAGGGGGAGGTGAGTTTCTCTGCCTTTACGGCGGTAATTCGTCTGCTTGTGAGCGGCAGCGCCGCAAGTATAGAAAAGGTTGAACTTTCTGCC
>JAGAAU010000159.1 GCA_017615135.1 Bacteroidales bacterium
ATCGCCATACATGTTGCCGAGAGCATATGAAAAATACAGTCCAGCAAGCGATCCGGTAATATAGACGTTACCATAATCCGCATGATAATCATCTGGCAGAGCCTGGAAATACAAGGTATCGGTTATAGGGTCTTCCTCAAAATACGTGGTAAGAACGCCCTCGTATGCACCTTCCAGCTTTTCAGCGACTTCACTCTCAGATGCGAGGGATTCATACTGAACATTAAGAGCATTGGTGGACTTGACTGTTCCCCTCTTGATTTCCAGTTTTTTGGTGGTTGATTTCACAAAACGGTCACCATTCTCATTGTAAATTGTAAGGGTTATGCCTCTGCGGAAAGTAGTCGGAGGCAGGGCAATCCAAATTTCAGTAGGGAAAAGAGCCGCACTGCTGAGGGCCAGGTTACCTGAAGGGTCATAAATATAGACATTCTGATAACCATAATCTGACAACATACTGACAGAAGGGTCACTGTCTTCAGAGGCCGTAACCACACCATAACCGGATATGGTTTCGCTATTGTTGCCCTTGATTTCGATGTAAGAAACAGGAGCGGAACCATTGAGGCTATACAGGTTAAGTTTCAGATAGCCGCAGGCATTCTTGAACATCAGGCTCTCGGTCTGTGATTTTGCCACCATGACATTTGCGCCGGGGCCAAAGGAACCGGGGGCATATTCCTGAATCTGGCTGAAGTAGATAAGCCAATCGTCATCAGCAAAAGTTTCAACTCCGGTATCTATTCCAAAGATATGGTTTTCGCTATATGGATACACAGCATAGATGGCATCGATGTCGCTGCCGGCTCCGGGGTCTGAATCATATTCAAATAAACCATTGGTCTCTCCGGGGGTTCCGGCATAGACGTACTTGCTGTTGGCGGAGTTGAAGTCAAAGATACTGATGGCATCGTCTTCTGCCCAGCAGACATTAAGGCCATCAACGTAGGTACGGGTGGTGTTTTCAATACCGGCCTTGAAGATTTTCCTGGCTGCGGAAGGGGTTTCTGTTCCGGCAAACTCCTTAGGGGTGCAGGCAGCAAGAATGCATGCTGCCAAAGCGAACAATACAATCTTTTTCATGGCTACCAGATGTAAGGATTAGGGTCTTCCGTAATGGGTTCAGTCGTTCCTGACTGCAGGAAAAACTCCGCTGTCTGAAGCGGTAACTCCTCTGCGCGAGGCGGGGCATACGACGGTATGCCGCTGTTGACAAGAATTTTCATGGTACAACAATAATTAGTTAACTAACAAGTTGCAAATATAATTAAATAAATTTAAAAAGCAAATGGCTGATTATCAGGCATGACGCTTGAAACGGCAAACGACAGCGCCGGCTGCCGTTTTGTGGAGCATAGGGGGATCGAACCCCTGACCTTTAGATTGCGAACCTAACGCTCTACCAACTGAGCTAATACCCCGAAAGCGGCTGCAAATCTACGAAAAAATCTTTTATCACCCAAATAATATATAGTATGGCATGCAAGATGCAGCATATTTGTGGATTTTGAATATAGATTCTGAAGATAGACATAGAAATGAAAAGATTTGTCTTTTTGGCCATTGCAGCCCTTTTTGCGCTCCTGACCTGTTCCTGCACACCCCTGAATCCTGATGACGCCGGGAGAAACAACAACCCATATAAATCCCTGTCCCTTACCACAAGGCAGGCGGAATTCGTAACCGGCGGCCAGGCTTTCTCCCTGTCATTCCTGGAGCAGGTGCAGAAAGAATCCGATAAGGACTTTGTCATCTCCCCTCTCAGCATGCAGTTCCTGCTCGGGATGATACTGGACGGCGCACGGAACAACACGGCAGACCAGATATGCAATACCCTCGGCTACGGCAAGGGAGAAGTTGCAGAAATCAACAAATATTGCCGTGCCATGCTGGACCAGCTGCCGTCGCTGGACAAAGCCACAAAGCTGTCTATCGCAAATGCCATCATAGTAGACGAAGGCTGGCCTCTGCTGAGCAGTTACAAGAAAGACGTAGACAAGTATTACGACGCCAAGGTCTCCAACCTCGACTTCTCCAAGACCAAGGAGAGCGCGGATAAAATCAACAAATGGTGCTCTGACCACACGGAGGGCCTCATCCCCAAAATACTGGACGAAACAGACCCGAACATGCTCGCCTACCTGCTCAACGCCCTGTATTTCAAGAGCAAATGGTCCAGTCCCTTCGTAAAGAGCCTCTCCGGTGAAGAAAACTTCACCTATGCCGGAGGCAAAGTGGACAAGGTCAAGATGATGAAGGCAGAACGCTCCATGGACTACTGCAAGTCAGACGTCTTCGAGGCTGTCCGTCTCCCCTACGGCAACGGAGCTTTCTCCATGACAGTGCTCCGTCCCGCCAAAGGCAGCACGGTTACCGATGTCATCAACTCCCTGCAGAAGAAAGGCCTGGACAGTGTCCTGGGCACAATGAGAGAGCGCACCGTCAACCTGTGGCTTCCCACCTTCGAGACCAAATTCCACATCAAGCTGAATGATATCCTTTCTGCCATGGGCATGCCGGATGCTTTCAACCCCGAGGCTGCGGACTTCACCAAAATGTCCGAATACGCCCTCTGCCTGAGTTTTGTAAACCAGGATGCGGTAATAAAGGTAGATGAAGAAGGCACGGAAGCCGCCGCAATTTCAAGCGCCGGAATGTACAAGAACACGTCCGTACAAATGCCGGAAATGCCCGTGGTATTCCACGCGGACGTACCTTTCCTTTATCTGATTACGGAAAGCAGCACCGGCGCAATCCTCTTTGCCGGCAGGTTCGGAGGCAGATAGGAGTCTACAGGATCAGGCTTACGGAAATATACCAGGCGGGTACATTATAGCCGTCCGATGAACGCAGCAGAGAATTCTCCTGCATCTGCCCAACCGCTATGCGGAAGGTGTTCGTAATCTCCACGCCGGCCTGTATATGATAGTCTGCAAGCCAGGAGAGACCGAGGCCGGGCGAGAGTAAGTCTGAAAGAAAATGTCCGATGGACGAGAGCTGAGGGCCCATGCCTACGCTGATGAAGGGAGAGACATCTTCCCTGCGGCGGAAGAGATATTCAGCCTGGATATTGAAGGAATGGCTGTAGGACCTGAGTCTCTGATAGATGCTGGAGCTTGAAAGGTCTTCCGAAGAGCTGTATGACGGGGCGAACAGATACTCCGCCCCAAGGCTGAGGCCGCCAATGATCCGCTGGTGATATGCAACGAAGGCCATGCCGGAATTGTTCCAGTCTATCCGGTCTCCATAGAGCAGATACCCGGGACGTGCAAGTCCGGCGCCGATCTCGAAACGGCCGTTGCCACAGAGGGCGGGCAGGGTGCACAATACAAGGCACAGGGTAAGAAGAATCCTTTTCATCACATTGGGAATTTCGCCAAAGATAGAAAAATAAAACGTATATTTGTCATTATGAAGAGAATTATCGCCCTTTCCGCCCTGTTTATATGCGCTACGCTAGGCGCGCAGGAGCTCTCCGGCACATACATGGTGGCCGAAAGAGACACCTGTAATCTTTACATGGACGTGTACCTTCCCGCCCCCGGGTCGGAGACTACCCTGGACGGCGCAGCCAAGCCCGCTATCCTTTACGTCTTTGGCGGCGGCTTCATCTCCGGCCGCAGGAACGACCCTTTCTGTCTCCCCTGGTTCAAGGTCCTTACAGACAACGGCTACGGAGTGGTTGCCGTAGATTACCGCCTGGGGCTCAAAGGCATAAAGATGAGATTCGACCTGTTCCACCTGTTCGAATCCGCCCGCCACACAAAACGTGCGGTAGACATTGGCGTGGAGGATGTTTTCGCCTCTGTCAGATACCTGATAGACAACGCAGACACCATCGGCATAGACCCCAATAACCTTGTCATAGCCGGGAGCTCGGCCGGAGCCATGATCTCCCTTTCCAGCGGGCTGGAGACATGCTCCCCCACCGAACGTACCGCCATCCTTCCGGAGGGTTTCCGTTTCAAAGGGGTAATGTCGTTCGCCGGAGCAATAATGTCAGACACCGGAACACCCGAATATGCCGTCGAACCCGCTCCGCACCTTCTTTTCCACGGTACGGAAGACGCCGCAGTGAATTACGGCAGCCGGGCGTTCGGCCGTTACGGCATGTTCGGCAGCAGCTACCTGGCAGACAAGGTCTTTTCCAAGAACGGCTACGTGTACCAGATATACCGTTACCAGGGTCACGGACATGACATAGCCGCCCACATGATGGCAACCTGGCCCGAGCAGAAAAGGTTCCTGGAGGTCAACGTAATCCAGGGACAGCGCCGCATAGTGGACGCTACGCTGGACGACCCTACAGTCCCCGTCTGGAAGAGCATTTCCATTTCGCTGGACGATATCTACTGATGCCCTCGTTCCTCCAGATAGACAACATCAGCAAGTCGTATGGCACTAAGGTGCTGTTCGACCATATCGGCTTCAACATCAACGAAGGAGACAAGATCGCGCTCGTAGCGCCAAACGGCACTGGCAAGACTTCCCTGCTGCGCATTCTCGCGGGCAAGGACAGTTCCGACTCCGGCGGCAGCGTACGCTTCCTCCGGGACATCCGCATAGCCTTCCTGGAGCAGGAATACGACTACGACCCCTCGCTTACCGTATCGCAGCAGATCCATTCCAACGACTTTGACGAGCAGCTCCGCCAGCGCCGAATCCTGTCGGAACTCGGCCTGAGTGAAGATTCCCCCATGAGCTCCCTTTCTGGCGGCGAGATTAAGCGGGTGGCCATAGCACAGCTCCTTGCACGGGATGCCGAATTCCTGATAATGGACGAGCCCACCAACCATCTGGACATAGAGGCAATCGAATATCTGGAAAACGCACTCAAGCGCTCCCGCTGCACGCTTTTCATGGTTTCCCACGACCGCTATTTCCTTGACCGCGTGTGCAATACGGTCATGGAGATGGACCGCGGCTCCATCTATATCTACCGCGGAGACTACGAGAACTTCCTGTCCAAGCGGGACGAGCGCATCAGCAACTACAATGCAGAAACAGACCGCGTGCGCAACGTCCTCCGCCGTGAGCTTGAGTGGATACACGCCACCCCGTGCGCCAGAAGCGGCAAAGCCAAGTACCGCAAGCAAGCGTTCCTTGAGCTTAAGGAAAGGGCTTCCGACGCATACATATCAAACAGCATCTCAATGGACGGCCTGGCCGGCGCAGGTTACCTGGGCAAGCAGGTCATAGACTGCAAGGACCTCAGTTTCAGCTGGGGAGACAAACCCATAGTGAAAGACTTCACCTACAACTTCCAGCGTGGAGAAAGGGTCGGGATAGTCGGTGGCAACGGCATCGGCAAGAGCACGTTCCTTAATCTGCTCGCAGACTCCAACCACCCGGCTGTCAAGCGCGGAGAGTCCGTCCGGATAGGCTATTACCGCCAGGAAGGCATCCCCATGGACGAGGGAGACACCGTTATGGAAACAGTGCCCGACACGCGTCTGCTGGAGAAATTCCTCTTCCCCCACGAAATGTGGAACAACAGGCTGGACCGTCTGTCGGGCGGGGAAAAAAGGCGCCTGTACCTGCTTACCATCCTTATGAAACAGCCTAACGTGCTGATACTTGACGAGCCCACCAACGACCTTGACATCGTAACCCTGAACATCCTGGAAGAGTATCTTATGGAGTTCAAGGGCACGCTTGTCATAGTAACCCACGACCGCCATTTCCTGGACCGCCTGGTGGACCACCTGTTCGTCTTCTGCGGCAACGGCGTGGTCAAGGATTTCGTGGGCGGTTATTCGGAATACCGCAGTTTCATGGAAGACCGCCGTCAGCAGGAGCGTTCCAGGCAGACAGCACAGGCTGCACCCAAGCCACAGAAAGAAAAGCCGTCGGTGAGAAAGCTCACATGGAAGGAGCAGAGAGAGATGGAAGCCCTGGAGGCGGAACTGGAAGCCCTTGCCGGAGAACAGGCGGAACTGGAGGCCCTCCTTGCCGGCGGCACCCAGGATTACAAGCTCATCTCGGAAGCCTCCGAACGCTACAAGGAAGTTCGCGCCCTTGTGGACGAAAAAGAGACCAGATGGCTGGAACTGAATGAAATATAAGCAATTGAGATATGTTCAGAAAAATCGTCACCGTCGCACTGGCCGTAGTCCTCGCTGCAGGATGCCAGAAGAAAGTGGACATAATATGGCCCACAAGCGTTCATTTCGAACAGGAATCAGTCTCCATAAAGGTTGGAGAAGTAGTAACCCTTAAGCCCGTATTCGAGCCGGAACAGGCCAATCTTTACACCAAATACTTCGGAGTGCAGCTCTTCACTTCAGACCCTTCGGTTGCGGGCTTCCACAAGAACGGGAGTGTAATCGGCCTCTCCCCGGGCACGGCAACCATCACCGTTCTGGCCTCCACTTCCGTCACAGACAAAGACGGAAACATGATTACCTCCATAGGTAACACCTGTACCGTCGTAGTGGCCAACAGCCAGGACGTAGTAGTGGGAAAATAGCTTAGCTGTGGTCTGCGTGGAACATGGCCGCGCGCTCTTCCAGCAAGGGATAGACATCCGGACCGATAAGGCTCACGCAACCCCTCACGCCCTGTTGTTCGCTGCCGGTGGTTTCCAGGCTGATGCAGCTGATGCCGTAGTGCATCAGTTCGCTCACCAGTTCTCCGGAAGTCATGTTGCCATAGCCCAGCGAGAAATAGAAACCGTTGCCGATGGGGGCGGTTACATCCATGTCGTACACGATATGGAAGCCGTTCCGGCAGAAAATGTCCCTTACCCTGGCGGCGCGGCGTTCGTATTCCCTTGTGTCTGAAACAAAGTCGATTACGCCGTCGCAGGACAGGTTGAGCATGTGTGCATAGGCATACTGGGCCGATGAGGTGTTGCCGCCCGTCATCATGAAGAAGATAGAGTTGATGAGGGTATTGCCGAAGAATCCCGAGTCTCCGTATCGCTCCGCGAGGGCGGGATAATGCCTGTCGAACAGGGAATCGCTTATACAGGTAAGAGCCATGCGCTGCCCGGCATAGCTGAAGATCTTTGATGCCGAGAGGAACAGGATATAGTTGTCTGTGTATCTGGCTGCAGTGGGCAGGAACGGCGGCACTCCGGGATGACCGAGATCTTTTCTGAAGTCCATGCCGAAGTACGCAAGGTCTTCAGTTACAATGGCATCATACTCGGTGGCGAGTTCTCCTATTACTTTAAGTTCTTCTTCCTCCAGGCAGAACCAGGCGGGATTGTCCGGATTGGCATAGACTATGGCTGCAATGTCTCCCGGGGCGAGCATCTCGCGAAGCTTTGCCTCCAGGCGCCGTGCCCCCCTGTAATGATAGATGTCGAACGCACGCCATCCCAGGCCGAGGACCTTGAGCTGCGACTTCTGGATGGGGAATCCGGGATCTATGAAAAGCACTTTATCCTTACCCGGGATGCGGCCGCAGCAGGCGGCGAAAGTGCCGAACGACCCTTGCACCGATCCGGTAGTAGGCACGCAGGAACGCGGCGATATGTCTATGTCTATGAATGATTTGATGAAACGGGACCCGGCTTCCTTAAGCTGCGGGATGCCGGCTGCCGGGGGATAGGCATTGGCTACTCCCCTGTCCAGGGCAGCCTTTTCCGCCTCCACTCCATAATTGTTTGCAGGGATTCCAGGCGCACCAAGGTCCATGCGGACGAAGGGAATGCCGGTCTTGTCCTTAAGGTACTGGGCAACAGACAAAGCCTCTCCTATGGAGGCTTTGGACAGATTGACTACGCGGCAGGCGCTGCACGCCTCCCGTACGAGTTCTTCGCTGAAAAGTTTCATAATTTGCCGGAAGTGATGGCAGCCACCTTGAGGTGGGACATGGTGGCGGAGCGGATGTTGTCTACCACAATCGAAGGCTCGCCGGCGAAAAGCAGCGTTGAGCCGCCGTTCAGGTTGACCTTGAGGGTCTGCAGCGCGTTGACGCTGAGCTTGCAAACGCTCGACATGGTGACATTTGCAGAAGTTACCTCCATACGGGATGCATCTACCTCCGCGGTGCCTCCTATATCGAACTTGGCAGACTCTGCGGTGCCGCTCAGGAACGAATCGCTGTTGCCCTTGGCAGCGAGGAAAAGGTTGCCGCCGCTTACATTCGCGTTGAATTTGGAAGGGCCCTGGACCTGCCAGTCGCACTCCTGGGCATCTCCGCTAAGGTTGATTACGCCGGAACCGGCAAGCCTGACCTCCGACTCCCGGCAGGAAACCTTCATGTCTGCGGTGCCTTTGCCCTTGACGTCCAGGCTGATGATAAGCGAGCTGAGCGCCAGGGGTTCTATGGCGGCATTGCCCTCTACCTCGAAGGAGGCACGGGCCTTGTCGAACAGGTCTTCCGTGTCGTGCAATACGGCTTTGCCGGACAGGTGCACGGAGCGGATAAGCTCGGGCACGTATATGATAGCGTCGTAGACAGGATCGGGTGTGCCCTTGGCGCGGTATTTCTTCTTGATTTCCGAGGGCACCTTTTTCTCGTCCAGCGTGAGCGAGAGCACGCCGGCGCTGGCAGAGCACTCGACAAACTCCTTATAAGGCTCCAGTACGGAAATGAGCGTGCGGTACTGGGAGCCGCTTACAAGGCTGACCCTGAAGGGGCCGGATACCTCTATCGCCGAAAAAGGCTCGAGGTCCAGGCTGTACTGGACCGTTTGGGCGCGGAGCACTCCGCAGAACATCGCCGCGAAGGCTACCAGTGAAATCAGCAGATACTTTTTCATATGCGTCAATCTATTAGTGTACCCCATTCCTCGGTTTTTGCATCGAGGTCCCGCTTGCACTCGAGGTACTCACGGGTGAGTTCCATTATGTCATCCTGCGGTGTGGGAGCGGAGAGTTTCTTCTCTATTTCCGACATCCGCGATTCATTCTTTTCAATTTCGGCCTCAAGATACGAAATCCTGTTCTTTTTTTTACGGTCTTCGCGGGATTTTTCTTTCATCTCCTGTCTGGAGGCACTCACGCGGACCGTTTCCGCCTTTCGCGGAACCTCCTGTCTCTCAAGTTCCTGGAGGTTTTCCAGCTTGCGCCTCCTGAGGAACTCCGCCACTCCGCCCAGGTGCTCGGTAACCTTACCGTCCCTGAACTCGTACACCTTGTCTACCAGGGAATCCAGGAAGTCCCTGTCATGGCTCACGACAACTAACGTGCCATCGTAAGCCTTGAGGGCCTGCTTGAGGATGTCTTTCGACTTGATATCCATGTGGTTGGTGGGTTCGTCCAGGGCCAGGAGGTTGTGGTTTTTGAGCATGAGTCCGGCCATGCCAAGGCGTGCCCTTTCTCCGCCGGAGAGGACGTTTACCCGCTTGTCTATGTCTTCTCCCCGGAAGAGGAACTGGGCAAGGATATCGCGCAGCTTGGTCCTGACTTCGCCTACCGCCACGCGGTCCAGGGTGCTGAATACGGTTTCCGTTTTATCCAGTATATCTTCCTGGTTCTGGGCGTAATAGCCAAGGTCTACATTGTATCCGAGCCTGGACTCGCCGCCCAGCGGTTCCAGCTCGCCGGCTATGATCCTCATGAGGGTGGTCTTGCCTTCTCCGTTTCTGCCTACCAGGGCTACCTTCTCTCCCCTCTTTATCTCTATGTTGGCGTTGGAGAAAACCACCTTGCCGGGGTAACCGGCCACAAGTCCTTCAGCCTTATAGACAACGTCTCCCGAACGGGGTGCAGGGGGGAACTTGACGGTAAGACGGACGTTGTCTGTCTCGTCTATCTCTATGCGGTCCAGTTTCTCCTGCGCCTTGATGCGTGACTGGACCTGGTTCGACTTGGTAGGCTTGTACCTGAACGCCTGTATGAATTCCTCCGTCTTCTGGATCATCCGCTGCTGGTTCTGGTATGCCGCCGTCTGCTGGGCGATACGCTCGGAACGAAGGGTAAGGTACTGGGAATAAGGGACTTTATAGTCGTGGATATGCCCCAGCATTATCTCTACCGTGCGGTTGGTCACGTTGTCCAGGAACTTGCGGTCGTGAGAAACCACAAGAAGGCTGCAGCGGCGGTTCTTCAGATAGTCTTCCAGCCATTCTATGGATTCTATGTCCAGATGGTTGGTGGGCTCGTCAAGCATCATGAGGTCCGGCTGGCGGAGAAGGATCTTGGCAAGCGCGATACGCATGTTCCAGCCCTGGCTGAAGGTCTCCGTGCGCCTGTCCAGTTCCGAGTCCAGGAAGCCGAGGCCGCGGAGGGTCTTGCGGGCGGCGACTTCCGGAGGTTCGCTGGCAGAAACTGCCAGACGGTCGTTCAGGTCCGAGAGGCGCTCTATCAGTTCCGCATACTCTTCCGATTCGTAATCAGTACGCTCACCCAGAAGTGCCGTAAGCTCTTCTATCTCCTTTGCTATACCTGAAGTTTCACTGAAGACGGTCATGGTTTCCTCCATGACTGTGAGCCCCTTGTGATGCTCCATTATCTGCGGAAGATAGCCTATGGTTATTCCCGGAGGACGGTCAATATGGCCAGATGTGGGGTTCTGGACTCCCATGATCAGTTTCATCAGGGTCGACTTCCCCGCCCCGTTTTTGCCCACCAGGCCAATCTTGTCCGAGCCGCTGATATGGAAATTGATCCTGTCCAGCAGCGTAAAGCCTCCCCAGGCTACCGTTACGTCATTTATCGATACCATTGGCTTTGGGAGACATCAGGATAGACACTTCGTACAGAAGGTAAAGCGGCGCAGCGACCACTATCATAGACAGCGGATCTGCGGGCGTTACGATGGCGGCAAGCACCAGTACGGCAACAACGGCATAACGTCTGCCTTTACGGAGGGTTCCGCGGTCCAGGACACCGGCTGCGGACAAAGCCTTTATGACAGTGGGAAATTCGAAGGCAATGCCCACCATCAGCACCGTAGAGGTGAACATGGACATATAGGAGCTGATCGTGATGCTGTTGGTGACCTCCGGACTGACCGTATAGTTAAGGAAAAACTGGACGCAGGCCGGTAGCACAAGGAAATACCCTACGGACACCCCAAGATAGAAGAAGCCTGTTGCCATGAGGAATGCGCCGCCGATGGCCTTGCGCTCGTTACTGTACAGCGCGGGAAGGATGAAACGCCATATTTCCCAGATAACGTATGGGAACGCGACTATGAGTCCCGCGCCGAATGCCGCCTGAAGGTGCACGAAGAACTGGGCGGCCATCTCTACGTTTATCATCTGCAGGGAGAAATCCCATCCCAGAAGACGATAGACAACAAAATCCGGAGAGGCAGGCAGGAAGATGAGCCAGAACAGGGCTTTTTTGAAGATGAATCCCAGAACCGCCGCAAGGCACACTGCAAGGATTGAACGGAACAGGGTCCCCCTCAATTCTTCCAGATGGTCCCAGAAGGACATTTCCTTGTCTTCCACGCCCACGGCAGGCTACTGTCCGGAACCGGAGTCTTTCTTGCTGGCTTTATCTGGCTCGTTGATCTGTTCGTCGATCTCGTTCATCCCTTCCTTGAAACTCTTCAC
>JAGAAU010000160.1 GCA_017615135.1 Bacteroidales bacterium
ACTTGCAGGAGGCGTTGATGAAAGTACTTTCGGCCCATCCTGCGTTGCAGGCCCGTTTCGAGCAGCGGGACGGAGAAATCTTCCAGGTTCCTACCGATGTCCCCATACCGGTTACTGTTAAAAAGCTTCCAGGAGACGCAGACTTGCAACAGGAGAAGGAGAGTTTCGTCAGTTCCTTTGAATTGTCTAAAGGACCGCTTGGAAAACTGGAGGTGCTGGATATCGGCGGAAAGCTGTATCTACTCAGCGACTTCCATCATCTGGTATTCGACGGCCGTAGTTACGATATTTTCATTCAGGAGGTCTGCTCGGCCCTGGAAGGCAAAGATATTGTCCCTGAAAACTTTACATATTTCCAGTATTCAGCGTGGCAGAAGGCGGCGGAAGGGGGAGAAGCCTATACGGCGGCCCGGGAATTTTTTACCGGACAACTTGCCGGTATGGAGGCTCCTTCAGCCGTTATCCCCGATCTTGAAACCCACGATCAGACCGGACGGGAAGTTTTCCTGCAGAAACCCGTGGGTGCGGATATTCACCCTTTGTGCAAGCAATTGGGTATTTCTCCGGCCAGTTATTATCTTGCCGCCGCATTCCTTACTCTAAGTGCATACAACGCCAGTAATAAGGTCTATATCTGCACCATAAGCAATGGCCGCGGCAATCTTCGGACGGCGGACAGCTTTGGCATGTTCGTAAATACGCTCGCCCTGGCCGGAGATTGCAGTGTAGAAAGCACCGAGACTTTCCTGAAGCAGTGCGACCGGGATTTCCAGGATACCCTTAAGCATCAGGAATATCCTTTCTCCAAAATTGCTGCTGAGTTTGGATTCCAACCTCAGGTTATGCTGGCTTATCAGGTTGGTGTTCTGGCCGATTACCGTGTTAACGGCAGCAAGGTTACCGGTGAAAATCTGGAAGCCGGCCGCGCAAAGTTCCCTCTCAGCATATATATCGACGGAGTAGAAGGGAAAGAATCCATCGTTCTGGGCTATGACGAAAGTAAATACAGTCCCGCTCTTATGCAGGCTTTTGCCGATGCCATGGAATGTGTGGTGCGTGGACTGCTGACCCATGACAGTCTGCTTGAGATTCCTTTCACGGACGGAGAGAGGCTTGATCAGCTGGATGGTTTCAACCATTATACCCAGGAGGTAGATTTGAGCGAGACAGTCGTGAGTCTGTTCCGAAAGCAGGCGAAAGCCACTCCGGACGCTCCTGCAGTGCTTTTTGACGGAAAGACCATCAGCTATGGCGATCTTGACCGCCTCACGGACTCTCTGGCTGCAAGGATACTTGGGTTCGGTCTGAAAGAAGAGGACGTGGTTTCCGTGCTCATCGGCCGCAACTCCTGGATGACCAAGGCGTCCCTGGCCGCTATGAAGGCAGGTTGCGCCTATCAGCCGCTGGATCCTTCCTATCCGCCGGAGCGCCTGAATTTCATGATAAAGGATGCCAGCGCAAAACTCCTTATTGCAGACAAGGAACTGATTCCGCTTGTAGGAGACTATAAGGGCCCCGTGCTCACTACGGCCGAGCTGGAAGATTCACTGTCAGAAACTGGCATGGCATCGTTGGAGCCTGGCGCGGCGTCGTTGGAGCCTGGCGCAGCTTCGTCATTGCCGACCTCGATCGGCAATCTCCCCAAGCCGGAAAGCCTGTACATCCTGCTCTATACCTCCGGCTCTACCGGAACTCCTAAAGGTGTGATGCTGGAACAGCGCAATCTGGTGAATTTCTGCGCCTGGTACAGAGACTACTATAATCTTAAGGCCGGAGACCGGGTGGCGGCATTCGCCAGTTACGGTTTCGACGCCAATATGATGGACATGTATCCTGCCCTCACCACTGGAGCCTGCGTCTGCATTATTCCGGAGGCTGTCCGGCACGATCTGACTGCCCTGGACAACTTTATTACCGTCAATAAGGTGACGCACAGCTTCATGACCACCCAGGTGGGAGTGATGTACGCCCGCAATTTCCCGGACAATCCATCGCTCAGGTATTTGTCTGTAGGCGGTGAAAAGCTGGTTTCCATGCCGCCGCCTTCCTATGCCTTCTACAATGGTTACGGCCCCACTGAATGTACCATTTTCTCAACCATTTTCCACGTGCAGGAAAGGGAGGAGAACATTCCAATCGGTCATCCTCTAAGCAATGTTCAGCTGTATGTGGTAGACCGCCAGATGCGGCGCCTCCCCGTTGGGGCTGCAGGTGAACTGCTTATAGGTGGCATAGGTGTCGGCCGCGGCTATCTGAACAATCCGGAGAAGACCGCAGAGGCCTTTATCGAGAATCCTTTCCAGCCTGGTGTGCGGCTTTACCGTTCAGGCGATATAGTGCGTTACCGGCCAGACGGAAACGTGGAATTCGTGGGCCGCAAAGACCGTCAGGTCAAGATTCGTGGCTTCCGCATTGAACTGAAGGAAGTTGAGGCGGTGATTCAGGATATCCCCGGTGTAAAGGATGTAACTGTTCAGGCCTTCGATTCTCCTTCGGGAGGTAAGTACCTGGCCGCATATGTGGTTGCCGAAGGTAAGTTTGATACCAAGGCCGCTGCCGATTTCATCCGCGAGCGCAAACCGCCTTATATGGTTCCCGCCGCATGGGTGCAGCTGGATAAGATTCCGCTCAATGTAAATCAGAAGGTAGACCGCAAGGCTTTGCCGGAGGCCACTCCTTCAGTTATGGAAGACTACGTAGCCCCGGTTGGAGAGACTGAAAAGGCCCTTTGCGCTATCTTTGCAGAAGTGCTTGGTGTAGAAAAAGTAGGTGCCACGGATTCCTTCTTCGATATGGGCGGATCGTCCCTTATGGTTACCAACGTGTTGGTGACCGCAGAGAAGCAGGGCCTTCACTTTGCCTATGCAGATGTGTTCTCCCATCCTTCCGCCCGTTCCCTGGCGGCTTTCCTGAAAGGAGACCAGGCCGTGCAGGAACAGGACAGCAATATTACAGACTACGATTATTCCGCCATCGACGAACTCCTGAAGAAAAATAATCTTGAGTCTTTCCTGGGCGGGAAACCCATTGAGCTGGGAAGGAATATCCTCCTGACCGGTGCCACTGGCTTCCTTGGAATTCACGTTTTAGGGGAACTTCTGGAAAGCACTGGCCCGGATACCACCATCTGGTGCCTGCTTCGCGGTAAGGGTTCTATTACCCCGGAACGCCGCCTTAAGGAAATGCTCGTCTATTATTTCGATAAAGACTATCGCAGCCTCTTCGGTACCCGTATCAGGCCCGTGGCGGGAGATATTACCCAGCCGGCGTCCCTTGAGCCGCTCACGGATATAGACATGGTGTTCAACTGTGCCGCAAATGTAAAGCACTTCTCCAAGGGAACGGATATCGAGGATATTAACTATGGCGGCGTGAAGAACCTTGTTGCTTTCTGTGAAAAGAACGGAGCCTGTCTGGTGCACGTTTCCACTGAAAGTGTTGGAGGTATGACTCCCGGTCATGTGCCCGATGTCCTTACCGAGCAGAAACTATACTTCGGTCAGCTTACAGATAACCAGTATGTCCATTCCAAGTTCCTGGCTGAAAGGCATATACTGGAACAGATGGCTTTGGGAAAGCTGCAGGCTAAAATCCTGCGTGCCGGCAACCTTTCACCGCGTGCCCGAGACGGCGAGTTCCAGATGAATATGAATGCAAATGCCTCCATGGGGCGCTTGAAAGCTCTCAAGATGATAGGCGCGTGCCCGTACCCGATGCTTGAGGGGCAGATGGAATTCACCCCGATTGATGAGGCCGCCCGCGCAATGGTGCTGCTGGCCCGCACTCCGCTGGAGAACTGCGTGTTCAATGTCTCCAACAACCATTATATTCCCATGGACGATATTCTCGGCCGTTTGGGAAAGATGGACGACAAGCCGTTGGAGTACGTTGAAATGCCTGAATTCCTGCGCCGGGCAGAGGAGGCCAACGCCGATCCTGCAAAAACCCGCATTTTGGCACCGCTGCTGGCGTACCAGCAATCGGCGGCTGTGCAGGAAGGCGTGGGAACGCTTTCCTCTACGGCGTTTACCATGCAGGTCCTGCATCGTCTGGGATTCCGCTGGGACCATACCTCCAGTAAGTATCTCGACCTTATCTTCGAGATGTTGCGTACACTTCAGTACTTCGTAGAATCATGATTCCGCTTTCCATTTTCTCCATAAACATTCTCTCGGAGACTCTGCTCCTGCTTGTTTCGATGCTGGTTTTTGCCGGCGTCATGATTGCCAGTGCAGGCAGCAAGCTGGGTACTCCGTCCGTGCTGCTGTTCCTCATTATAGGCATGCTGGCAGGTCCGGATGTGCTTGGGCTGCGTTTTGACGATATAGCCCTGGCGGAGTCGGTAGGGCACTTCGCAATGTCGGTAATCCTTTTCACTGCAGGCTTGGAAACCTCTCTTGCAGAGACCAAACCTGTTATGAAACAGGCTATTATGCTTTCCACCGTAGGCGTTCTTATTACCGTGTTGGTTACCGGCAGCGTAATGTCCTTCAGTGGTATCCCCATCATGGCCTGTTTTCTCATTTCGGCCATTCTGAGCTCAACGGATTCGGCGTCTGTATTCTCTGTCCTCCGGGACAGGAAACTCCACCTCAGAGAGAATCTTGGCCCCATGCTGGAGTTGGAATCCGGCGGCAACGACCCTATGGCTCTGACCTTAACCGTCATACTGGTTCAATTCTTTGCCACTCCCGGCATTCAGGAGAAAGGTACGTGGGCATTGGTGGGAACCGGTCTGCTCATGCTGGTACTTCAGTTAGGCGTCGGCATTGCAGTTGGTTTTCTTATCGGGTATGCGGCCAAATGGCTGCTGGGTAAGTTCAAGTCTCCCAACTTTGCATTAACCGCTATCCTGATTCTCAGTATCGGCTTCTTTGCAAACGGTCTTGCGCAGGTGCTTTCAGGTAACGGACTGCTCGCCACCTATATATGCGCCATTATAATTGGCAACAAAGTAAAACTTGTCAATAAGAAGGATATCAATAAGTTCTTCGACGGTATCACCTGCATGATGCATCTGGTAATGTTCATGATGCTTGGTCTGCTTGCCCATCCTTCGCAAATGGGGAAGATGATTCTTCCTGCCTTTGGCATGTGTGTGTTTATGATGCTGGTTGCCCGTCCGCTCAGCGTTTTCCTCTGCACTCTTCCGTTCAAGGGTATCTCCTTGAGATCCAAGACCTTCGTGTCGTGGGTAGGGCTCAAGGGAGCCGGCCCCATCCTCTTTGCTCTCTACGCGCTGGTGCACGAGCTGCCATATTCTCAGGAGACTTTCACTTTCGTGTTCCTCTTCTCGCTCTTCTCACTTCTTATGCAGGGCGGAACGATTTCCTGGATGGCCAAGAAGCTTAAAGTAAGTTACGATGCCGATCCGGTTGTAGAAACCTTCGGCCTGGAAGTACCCGAAGAAATGGGCCAGATGGGGGACCATATCGTTACGGAGGAAGATCTTTTGAACGGGGCAACTCTGAGGGCCATCCATCTCCCTCACGGCATACGCGTAATGATGGTACGCCGGAACGGTAAGTTTCTGGTGCCTCACGGCAGTATGGAACTTTTCCCTGG